>NZ_JFAG01000023.1:0-39384 GCF_006408915.1 Bifidobacterium sp. UTCIF-1 | reverse complement strand
GGATTCAGACGGTTTTTGGTTTCAGGGACAAGCTCTCGTGTCCCTGTAGCACGATTCGGGCCACTCCACGATTCCGGGACAACGAAACGGGTCGAAACATAAGTCATCTACGCCAACACATTATGTTTCGACCCGAATCAGATACCCAAAACGGGTCGAAACATAAACCCCAATCAACAAAAGCTTATGTTTCGACCCGTTCACAGCAAGACTCAGCTGGCTCGGCGGCAAACCACCCAGCACGAAGAAGGCCGGGAGCCCATAAAGTCCCTAACATCTTGCATCGGAGATTTGTTGGCGTTATAACTACCCCTCAGTCCCGCTTCGCGGGCCAGCTCCCCTGACAAGGGGAGCCGAAAACACAGCCAACGAACTTCCGTCACAGGTATTAGATTCGCTCCGTTTGACTACCGGCCGGAGAGCCCACCGGACTGTCCTCAAGCCGGACGATCAGCTCCGCTGCTCTTCAGGCTCCAAGTTCCATCTTGCTCGGCGGTAAACCGCCTCGCACCGAAGAAGGCTGGACGGCCCCGGCTTCCTGGCCTTCTTCGAACAGCAATTACGGACTCGCTCTACGAGCGAGACTCAATACTGGGTTTGACGGCATAGCCGCCAACCACCGAGCCGGCCGGAGAGCCCACAGGGCTCTCCTCAAGCCTGAAGATCAGCTCTGCTGCTCTTCAGGCTTGCCCGGCTCGGCCCAGAGCGTGTGGAAAACGCCGGGCTTGTCGACGCGGCCGTAGGTGTGGGCGCCGAAGAGGTCGCGCTGGGACTGGGTCAGGGCGGTGGGCAGGCGCTTGGAGCGCAGACCGTCGTAGTAGGCCAGGGAGCTGGAGAACACCGGGGTCGGAATGCCCGCCTCGATAGCGCGAACAATCACGCGACGCCATGCATCCTGGGATTCGCCGATGATCTTCTCGAAGTACGGATCGAACAGCAGAGAGGCCGGCGGGTTATCGCCCTTGAACGCCTCAGTGATGCGGTCGAGCAGGAACTGGGCGCGGATGATGCAGCCACCACGCCAGATGCGGGCCACTTCGGACAGGTTGATATCCCAGCCGTACTCCTTGGCACCATCCTGAATCTCGTTGAGGCCCTGCGCGTAGGCCACCACCTTGGAGGCGAACAGCGCCTTGCGCACGTCCTCGACGAACGCCGCACGGTCCTCGCCAGCCAGATCGATGGTCTTGTTCGGACCGGCCAGGCCCTCGCGCTGGGCGGCCTCACGCAGCTCGCCGTGGCTCGACAGCGCGCGGGCGAACACCGCTTCGCCGATCGCAGCCACCGGAGAGCCGAACTCCAGACCGGTCTGCACTGTCCAGGTGCCGGTGCCCTTCATGCCGGCGTGATCCACGACCACGTCCACGAACGGCTTGCCGGTCTCGGCATCCTTGTGGTGCAGGATCTCGGCGGTGATCTCGATGAGGTAGGAGTCCAGATCGCCCTTGTTCCACTCCTCGAACACGTCGCCGATCTCCTCGGCATCCATGCCCAAGCCGCGGCGCAGAATGTCGTAGGCCTCGCCGATGACCTGCATGTCGGCGTACTCGATGCCGTTGTGCACCATCTTGACGAAGTGGCCGGCGCCATCGGTACCGATGTGGGTCACGCACGGCTCACCGTTGACCTTGGCGGCGATGGATTCGAGGATCGGGCCCAGGGTCTTCCAGGATTCCGCGGTGCCGCCGGGCATCAGGGACGGGCCGTTGAGCGCGCCCTCCTCACCGCCGGATACGCCGCAGCCCACGAAGTGGAAGCCCTTGGCGCGCACTTCCTTCTCACGCTTGATGGTGTCCTTGAAGAAAGAGTTGCCGCCGTCCACGATGATGTCGCCCGGCTCGAACACTTCCTCGAGCTGCTCGATCACGGCGTCGGTCGGAGCACCGGCCTTGACCATGATGATGGCGGTGCGCGGACGCTTCAGCGAGGCCGCGAACTCCTCCAGCGTCTTGGCCGGCACGAAGTTGCCTTCGGTGCCGTGCTCGTCCATCAGCTTTTCGGTACGGGAGTAGTGGCGATTGAACAGCGCCACGGTGTTGCCGTGATGTGCCAGGTTACGAGCCAGGTTAGAGCCCATCGCAGCCAGTCCGATGACACCGATATTTGCAGTAGCTTCGGCCATATGCCTTGCCTTTCTTGACCGTGGAACGCCAGCGGGCGCCCCGATGATCGGCGGCTGAATATGTCCGCGATGCATCAGTGCGCATCACGGATACGTCCGCCCGCCGACGCCTCCGATACAGAGGCCCGGATTTCGTTCAAACACTGCCAGTTTATCGTTCAGTCCGACACGTTGCACGGCCCGTCTTACGCTCCCCGCATATTGGCGACAATCGAGGGTCTTCATACGCTCCAGCCTCCAGCGATACCCAGATATCCAGATACGCGACCCGCTACATGCGGCCGGCCTTGGACGGGTCGATGTGCATGGTCTGGAATCGTTCGGCCATGTAGTCGTTGCCGTAATGCTCGCTGAACCATACCGCGGCGGGCGAATCCGGCACATTCCCGGACATGCGCCCGTACCAGCAGTCCAGAGCCATCAGCGTGAACACGATATCCACCACCATCAGCACCGCACACACTGCGGTCAGCGAATACCGCACTTTCCAAGGGATGCGATTGATGAGCGCCAGCATGCGCGGCAGCAGCCAGCGCACCCAGACGACACCGATCAGCCCCCAGAAGAACATATACTTGCCGGAGGTGCGGCCGTCGATGGACAGCCATTGTCCGGTGTAATCCCAGGCCGTGATACCGAACGCCACTTCCATGAACCAGCTGGTGGCGTATTCGAACGCACCGCCGATCACCGCCGACGCGCAGAAGATCAGGAACGGATTCGCCTTCCACAAGCGGTTCAGGCACACGGTCACCAGCACCGCACCGCAGCCGTAAATCGGCGAGAACGGGCCCCACAAGAGCCCCGCGCGATCCTGCAGCTCCCCGTGGTACAGCGCCAGATGGTAGATGGTCTCGATGGCGAGGCCGCCAATCGAGGCGATGGTGAACAGCCAGAAGATGTTGAAGAAGTCCAACGCAATATAGCCCTTGCCGGACTGGTCGCGACCGAGCATGCCTGCGGCGACCGCGGATTCATAGTCATCGCGCTCATCCATGCGCCTCAGCGCGCGCTGCAACCGACGCTCCTCGCGCAGCCCCGGATCGGCGGTCACGGAGATTACGATAAGGATCACCATCTGGATGGCCGGCAACACCACATTCCACCCCAAGCCCTGAAGCGCGAGGGACAGCATGCCATCCGCCAAGGTGAGCGGCATCAGCACATACGCCCAGCGGGCGGCGTACCGGCGGCGGTTGAGTACGAGCAGTACGCCGAAAATCATCAATGCTATGGCGTTGCCGATCAGTACCACCGCGTGAAGCGCGGACAGCACGAACGTCAGGCTCATCGCGTCCACCTGCACATGGCCCGTCATAATCTCATGCACGGAGTACCACGTGGCGAATACCACAATCGGCAGGGTGGCCAGCCCGTCGAGCAGCACCAGCACGCCATAGACGCGAGCCAGAATCGGCAGTCGTTTGGCGTCAAGATCCAGTTCGGCACCGTCCAGTTCGGCGGCTACCAGGTCGGCTTCGAGAGCCGATTCCCTAGCCTCTTTGGATGCGGAAGATTCCCTACGATGGGACTGTTCAGGCGTGCGATCAGACATGATGATTCCCTCCTATGCCGTCGCTCGAATGGTTTCCATTGTGACATGGCGGGTCCTCAACGTCGGCGATCAGCGCTGAGATTCAACCCCGGCAGCAATAGTCCCTGCCCTGCGCATTCAGGAAACGTCCAACAACCTTCCAGACGTCCTTTCCGCACATTCCAGAGGCCCCACCGGGCCACCGCAGTTCCCTTTATGCCCGAGGCAGTGTACTGGAGTCAATAGCAAACAGGGTACGCATCCGCGAGCGCACAGGCATAAGGCCCGCAAGGACAGGCCCGCGTATCCGCGAGCGCACCGGCGGAAAGGAACCGACATGACCATCACATCATCGTCTGGCAAGCGACAGCCAAAACCGAGGGGAATCGCTCGACGCACCGCGCAGTCCCCTCTCGGCAAGGCGGCGGCCACGGCAGCCGCCATCTCCTTGGTCACCGGCTTCGGCTACGGCATGGCAGGCGCAGCCATCGCCCGCAGCCTCGGCTGGGGCAACGGCTCGACACAGAACAGCACCACCCTGCAAGGCCAGCCCGGCGGCATGGGCGGTGCGGATACCATGAGCTACGACTACAGCGGCAGCTACTCGGGCGCACTGACCGCGGACGGCAAGGAGGTCACCTCCGACGCTGAGACCATCGAGGCCACCGAATCAGACCAAAACACCACATTGGCGCAGAACGGCGGCACACTGACCCTGACCAACGCCACACTGAACAAATCCGGCGACTCGGACAACGCCGACAACAACAACTTCTACGGCACCAATTCCGTGGCGCTGACGGTGGGCGAGGATTCGAAGACCGTCATCTCCGACTCCTCCATCAACGCCTCCAGCTCCGGGTCGAACGCCGTGTTCGCCACCGATTCGGGGACCGCGCTGGTCAATAACGTGACCATTACCACCACAGCCGACAATTCGCGTGCCCTTGACGCCACCTATGGCGGCACGATCCTGGCGAGCGCGGTCACCGCCACCACGTCAGGCGACCATAGCGCCACCGTCGCCACCGACCGCGGCGGCGGTTCGATCTCCGCCACCGATTCCGACCTGAGCACGGCCGGTTCGGGTTCACCGCTGCTGTATTCCACCGGCGATGTGCAGGTCTCGGGCGTCACAGGTACGTCCAGCGGCTCGCAGATCGCAGGCATGGAGGGGCTGAATACGATTCTGATTAAGGATTCCCAGCTGACCAGCACCGTCACCGGCAAGACCGCCAGCGACCCGGTGGCCAACGGCGTGATCATCTATCAGTCCACATCCGGCGACGCCGAAGCCTCCACCGGCGAGCACGCCACATTCCAGGCCGCCGATTCCACGCTGAAATCCGCCATCGAATCCGGCTCGATGTTCTACTTCACGAACACCACCGCCGACGTGGTGCTGTCGAATACCACGCTTGACTTCGATTCCTCCAAGGCGGCGCTGATCACCGCAGCCGGCAACGACTCCAACAACTGGGGTTCTGCAGGCTCCAACGGCGCCACTGTGGTGTTCACCGGTCACAATCAGACGCTGAACGGCACGGTAAGCGCGGACACGATTTCCTCGGTGACGCTGAATCTGCTGGACGGCTCAACATGGACCGGCGCGGCGAGCATTGTGACGAACGACGCCGCCAATGAGGATTCCACCACCGATTCGCCGATCACGGTGAACGTCGACGGCACATCGACCTGGGTGGTGAGCGAGGACACGACGGTCTCCGCACTGAATGTGGCCGACGGCGGTTCGGTCGTCGATTCGGATGGCAACACCGCGACCATCGTGGCGAACGGCAAGACCGTGGTCACAGGCACCGGTTCGGTGACCGTGACCGTCACCGGCGATTACGGCACAGCCCTACCCGATTCGGCAACCGGCAACGACACCGAGCTGAGCGCCGATCTCATCGACCGCTCCGATTTCGACAGCGCGTTCGGCACCTCGACCACGTGGAGCATGTAGCGGCGAATGCTGCCCCGGCATCAACCGTTCCAGCGCCCTTCGCACACGCCCATCCCCGGTTCGCCTCGCCGCCTTACCCGTCACGAATCGTCCACAATCACCCCCAAACAACTAACTTCAACCATTCATCGATAAGGAATCATCATGACCAGCAACAACACCAACCCGAACACTGGAGCCAATCGCACAGACCAGAATGCACAGGCCACAGCAGCCACCGAACCGATCAACGTCAACCGGACCGCGGACACCCACCAGTACCAGAATCTCTACAACAGCCAGACGCCCGGCGTCAACCCGCAGCAAGGCCCTGCGCAGCCGTTTGGCGCCACCCAGCAGCCATACGGCACCGACGGCAATGCATCTTGGGGGACTCAATCCCAGCAAACCTGGAATCAATCCGGCACCACTGCTCCGCATGGGTTCGGCCAAGGCTCGGCATTGAAGTCCTTCAGCGGCAAGACCATAGCCATTATCGCGGGCATCAGCCTGGGCTGCGGACTGATCGGCGGCCTCGGCGGCGGATTGGCCTACGGCGCGATTTCCGGAGGACATTCCCAAGGCGTAAGCCAGCAGATGCAGATGCCTAGCGGCAATGGACAAGGAGGCAAGTTCCAAGGCATGCCCGGCAACGGACAAAGCGGCCAGAACGGCATGCCCGGACAGTCCAATGGATCCGACTCCGGTTCCGCCGATTCCTCCAGCTCATTCGACTCCGCAGAGGGCACCGGCAGCATCCAAAGCTGACAATGACTACCACTTCACGGTGTAGGGCGAATCCCCACAAATCCCCACGGTGCAGGGACAACCCCGGATTCCTAATCTACCCAACACCGTCCAGTACCGCCCAATACCGCCCAGTATCGTCCAGTACCGCCCGATACCGTCCGACACCAGTACCACCCAACACCGTCCGACACCAGTACCGTCCGACACCAACACTGTCCGACACCGCCCAGCGCAAGAAATCCGGGAGATAAACCCACTCACCCCAAATTTCTTGCGCTCAGTGACACTCAGCGCAACAAATTCCCGAAACAAACCCACCCGGCGGGAAATACTTGCACTCAGCGACACCCAGCGCAACAAATTCCCGAAACAAACCCACCCGTCCCGGATTATTGGCGCTGAATCGGCGTCAGCGCAAGAAATCCGGGACGGCACATCACATACCGCCCCAAGCCGCACCCCCAACAACAACCCAACACCCTAATAATCAGACACATCGAGCAGCGACGCACGATTATTACACCGCAATCCAGCGCAATTCCGCCAAATCCCCCATACCCACCTTCCCAAATCTCCCGACACGGTATTACGCTACCCAATGCGTAGCGCTACGGAAAACGTAGCGAATACCAATAGACACAGCTCCGGGGGTAGCATGGGCAATATTCTCAAAGTCCTCAAGCGCGACTTCATGCGCCTGTTCAAGGTACCCACCGCTTGGGTGATCCTGTTCGGCATGGTGTTCATCCCACCGTTGTATTCGTGGTACAACATCGTGGGCTTCTGGAACCCTTACGGCAACACCAAAGGCATCGTGGTGGCGGTGGCCAACAACGACGCCGGCACCGACAACGCGCTGATCGGCAAGCAGAACCTCGGCGACCAGATCGTCGACCAGATGAAAAACAACGACCAGCTCGGATGGACGTTCCTCAGCGAAGCCGAGGCGATGGACCAGGTGCAGTCCGGCAAGGCGTATGCCGCCATCGTGATCCCGAAGAACTTCTCCGACGCCCTGGCCGGCGTGGTCACCGGCGGCGACACCAAGCCCATCCTCGAGTACTACGTCAACGAGAAGGCCAGCGCCATCGCCCCCAAAGTCACCGACGTGGGCGCCTCCACCATCGACCGCACCGTCAACTCCACCTTCGTCTCCACGGTGTCCAAAGTCCTGACCGACACCATCAACAAAGCCGGCGACAAAGCCCTCGCGACAGGCGACAAGACGAAGGCCAACACCGTCGCATCCCTGAACGAGGCATCCGGCGACGTGCAGAACACGCGCGACACCATCGCCAAGCTGCAGGACAAGCTCGACCAGACCCCCACCAAGACCCGCACCGCGCGCCAAGCGCTGGAGGACGCGCGCACCCTCGGCATCGACGCCGCCGAAGGCCTTGCCGGCACCTCCAAGCTCATCGGCAGCACACAGAACAGCGTCAACAGCTTCGTCACCTCCACCTCGGGCGCGCTCGACCAAGGCTCGAGCCTGCTGAGCCAAGCCGTCTCCCAAACGAATCAGAACATCGGCACGGTGACCGGCTCCATCAGCGCCGCCAACCAGCAGGTGGGCGGGATGCTGAACACCGCAGAAGACATCAACGACGCCAACGCGGCCATCCTGGAAACGCTGAAAAGCCTGCCGAACGCGAATCAGGAACCGTTGAAATCAGCCATCGAGCGACTGGAACAGCGCAACGGCCAGCTCGCCGGCACGCTGGGCAATCTCAAGAGCCTCAACACCACCATCAGCAGCGCGTCGCAGCATACGGCCGGACTCTCCAACAATCTCAACACGGCCACGCAGACCACGCTGAACGCCACGAACGACGCCCGCAAAACCCTGGTGTCCGGCGCACTCCCCCAGCTCAACAGCGGACTGAGCACCATCAGCGCCACCGCAGCCACGCTCTCCAACGACATCACCAACCAGGGCACGCTGATCGACCAGTCCAAAGAGGCCCTCGACCAGCTGGACAAGGCCGCCGCCTCCACGAAAACCGCGCTCGACGACACCGATAAAGCGCTCGCCAATGTGCAGACCAAGCTGGATACGCTTGCCACCGACATCAAGGCGATGAGCATCTCCACGTCGCTCGGCTCCCTGCTCGACAGCGACGGGTCGCTGGACTCCTCGAAAATCGCCGATTTCATGATGTCCCCGACGGTGATCAAGGAGCAGACCATCTATCCGGTGTCGTCGTACGGCTCCGGTATGGCCCCGCTGTTCACCAACCTCGCCTTGTGGGTGGGTGCGTTCGTTTTGGTGGTGATTCCCAAGGTGGAGACCGATGACGAAGGCATCCCTGGACTTACCCCGACGCAGGGCTATATGGGCCGGTTCCTCCTGTTGGCCACGCTCGCCGCATGCCAAGGTCTGGTCACCGGCATCGGCGATCTGGTGCTCGGCATGCAGTGCGAGAACATCCCTGTATTCCTGCTCACCTGCCTTATTACCTCGTTGGTATACATGTCGGTGGTGTTCGCCCTGTCCACCACGTTCATGCATGTGGGCAAGGGCGTCTGCGTGGCGCTGGTGATCTTGCAGGTGCCAGGCGCCTCCGGTCTGTATCCGATCGAGATGATGCCCCGGTTCTTCCGCATCATCTATCCGCTGCTGCCGTTCACCTATTCGATCGACGCGATGCGCGAGACCATTGGCGGCTTCTACGACGGCCTATGGTTCGGCTATATCGGCAAACTGCTGATGTTCGCCGTCCTGGCCTTCCTACTCGGCTTGGTCGCACGCCCGAGGCTGGCGAATCTGAACCGTCTGTTCGCGCGCGAAATCGAGGAAAGCGACATGATCATCGGCGAACCCGTGCATATCGCCACCAACGAATACCGCGTCACCCAGGCGATTGCCGCGCTGGCGAATCGCACCGAATACAAGCATGCGATTGAGCGGCGCGCAGCCAAGTTCACCCAGCAGTATCCGAAGCTACTGTCCGGCGCGCTGATCGCCGGATTCGTTGTGCCGGCGGCGCTGATCATCATCTTCTCCCTGACCACCGGCGAGAAGATCGTGGTGATGGCCACCTGGCTCGCCTGGGTGCTCATCATCATCGGCTTCCTGATGGTCGTGGAATACATGCGCGACTCGATCCGCCGGCAGACCGAGCTCGGCAATCTCTCTGACGAGTCGATTCGCTCGATGCTCTACGGACGGCATGCCGCATCCTCTCCGGAAAGCAACGGCGACGCGCCCACAGTCAGGATTCCGGCTATTCACGCGCCCGCTGCGGGCGCGCACGAGGACGCACAGCACAACACGCAGCACAAGGAAGGAAGGCACGCACGATGAGCACGATGTGGAAGCTCTTCACCGGAGACGTCAAACGACTGACCAGCAACGTGGTCTCCATCATCATCGTGATCGGCCTGACCATGATCCCCGGCCTGTTCACGTGGTTCAACGTGGCGGCCTGCTGGGACCCGTTCTCGAACATGTCGAACCTGAAGTTCGCGGTGGCGAACACGGACTCAGGCTATAAGTCGGATTTGATTCCGATGAAGGTCGTCGTCGGCGACCAGGTGGTCAACGCCCTGCGCGCCAATTCGCAGCTCGACTGGACGATCACCTCCAAGGACGACGCCATCGACGGCGCGAAATCCGGCAAGTACTATGCCGCCATCGTGATTCCGGAGTCATTCAGCGAAGACATGATGACGTTCTTCTCCGATGACGTGCAGCACGCCAAGCTGACCTACTACCGCAACGAGAAGAAGAACGCGTTGGCCCCGAACCTGCTCAACGAGGGCACCGACGAGGTGGCATCGCAAATCAACACCACATTCGCTCAGACCATCACCGCCGCCGGATTGGAGATCGCCTCGTCGCTGGCGGATCAGCTCTCCACACCGGAAGCCAAGCAGCAACTGACCGCATTCAATGCGAATGTCGCCGATTTCGCGTCGCAGCTCGACAGCACCGCAGACATGCTGGGCACCTACAGCACGCTCACCGATTCGGCACAGACCCTGCTGGACACCTCGAACAGCCTGATCAAGCAGGCCTCGGGTTCGGCGTCCACGGCCAGCAAGAACCTGAAAACCGCCAAACAGGGCGTCACCGATGTAGCCGGGGCGCTGAACACCACCACCGACGCGATGGGCAACGCGCTGGACGCGAGCGCCAGCAGCTTCGGCGCGGTGTCCGACTCCATCGACGCCCTCTATCAGGACGCGAACAACGGTTCGACCACAGTGGCCGATGAGCTTGACGCGCAGGCCACCGCGGTCGCCGACCAGATCACCCAGTACACGTCGATCCGCAATACGCTCGCCGGCATCCTCGGCGAGGATGCGGCCGTGGTCAAGTCGCTGGATCGTTCGATTGCGCGACAGACCAAGCTCAAGGATGCGTTGAACGCGGCGGCCACCGACGTGCGCAACAGCAACGCCGACGTCCAGAACCGTCACCAGCAGGTCAAGGATCTCGCCGATCAGGCGAAAAGCAGCATCGCCGGCGTGAAGTCGGACTTCGCCACGAACGTGAAGCCGCAGATCGAATCCCTGTCCTCGTCCGCGTCCGAAGCCTCGGGCATCCTCCAGTCCGGTGCGGCACAGCTGAAGACCTCACTGAGCGACGTAGAAGGCACTTCCAGCGACGCGAAGACCATGCTCACCAACGCGCGCACCACGTTGGACAGGGTGTCCGGCAAGCTGCGCGCCGCCGGCGATGAATTGAGCTCATTCAACGGCAAACTGGCGGACGCACTGAACAGCGGCGATATGGGCATGGTCAAGGAGGTCCTGGGCAATGACCCCGAGGCGCTGGCGAGCACCCTTGCGGCTCCGGTGCAGCTGAAGCGCACGGCCGTGTTCCCGGTGGAGAACTTCGGTTCCTCGATGGCGCCGTTCTATACGCTGATCCCGCTGTGGGTTGGCGCGCTGCTCATGGTGGTGACGTTGAAGACCACCGTCTCGCGCAAAACTCGTGAGGCGCTGGGCAATCCGCGCCCGCATCAGCTGTTCCTCGGTCATTATGGCGTGTTCGCGCTCATTGCGCTCATGCAGTCCACGGTGTCGCTGACCGGCGATCTGCTGTTCCTGCACGTGCAGGCGGTGCATCCGCTGCTGTTCATGCTCTCCGGCTGGCTGAGCTCGTTAGTGTTCTCGTTCTTCACCTACACGGCGGTGGTGAGCTTCGGCAACGTGGGCAAGGCGATTGGCGTGCTCATGCTGATCGTGCAGATCTCCGGCGCGAACGCCGCCTACCCGGTGCAGGTGCTGCCCGATTTCATCTCCAAGGTCAGCCCGTTCCTGCCGCTGACCCATTCGGTGACGATGATGCGCGCCGCCATCGCCGGCATCTACGATCTCGACTATTGGAGGGCGGCCGGCATGCTGCTGGCGTTCGTGCCACCGCTGCTGTTGCTCGGCCTGCTGCTGCGCAAGCCGCTGGTGCGGTTCAACCAGTGGTATGTGGCCAAGGTGGAGAGCACGAAGGTGCTGAGCTGACGCCGAGATTCTCGGCTACCCTTGGCTCCACTCGTTGAGGGGAGCTGTCAGCGGCTCTGGCTAAGGGAAGTCATCAGCCAGAGCCGAGTGGACGTACAGAAATTGACGTCATCATCCGCATCGTCACGACATCATGAAGACACCATGAAGAAAGAAGAAGTCATGAAAACCATATCCGGCACAGCCATAACGGCGAAGCCGGTCTCCAAGTCACCGGTCATACCGATGGCCGCGCCATCAGTTGCGCCTCGCGCCGAACGTCGCCGCGAAGCCACCGACCGCAAGCTCATGCACGCCACGTTGCAGATCGCGGTGGAGCGCGGCATCAGCGGCGTGACCATCGAGGAGGTGGCCCGGCGCTCAGGTGTGGCCAAGACCACCATCTACCGTCGGTACCACAATTCCAACGAACTGCTGCGCAGCATCAGCGCGATGTATCTGGTCAGCGGCGAGGCTGGCCCGGTGCCCAGCCCCACGCGCGAGCACTTCACTCAACTGTTGCAGCGGTTGGTGGATTGGGTGCGCGACAACAACATCGACGTCAAGCATGTGGGCATCGTGCTCTCGAGCGAGGCGGAATTCTTCCATCACATCGTCGATCAGGTGATCACGCCGTGGCTCAAGCAAGTGCGGACGTTCATCGGCCAAGGTGTGGCACAGGGCATCTTCCGCCCCGGCATCGACGAGAGGCTACTGCTGTCCACCATCATCGGCTCGCTGGTGGCGTATGAGGCCATCATGGGCACCGGCAGCGCAGACGGTGCAGGCGCCTATGCGGGCGCGGACGACGTCGCAAACGCAGACGGTGCGGAAGCCGGCGCAGACGCAGGTACTGATGCAGGCGCAGGTGCAGACGGTGCGGAAGCCGGCGCAGACGCAGACGGTGCGGAAGCCGGCGCAGACGCGGATACGGATATTGTCGCGACGGACGGCGGTATGGCCCACGGCGCGGTTAGCGGTATGGCCAGCGGCGCTGATAGCAATGTTACAACCGGTACTGATAGCGCTACGAGCGACCACAGCTGGATGGGTATGACCACAGCGAGCGGATTATCAGACGCCACCGGAACCTCATGGGCCGACCGTATGGCCGACTTGCTCTGGCCCGCCCTGCTCAAGTGACCTCCCGATCGCACCGGACGCCGCCCGATCGCACTCAATCTTCTGTCCAATAGTGGAATCGCCACGCCACGACAACTTCAGCGGGCCAATACCACTACTCACCCGAGGATTTGCCCCGCTAAGAGCTTCCCAGTGGGGCATTCCCACCAGTCACCCGAGGATTCGCCCCACTGAACACGCACCAGTGGAGCATAACCACCACCAAACCGATGCATTGCCCCGCTGAGCACCCCTGAGCCGGCATTCCCACCAGCCACCCGAGGAAACGCCCCACTGAACACGCCTCAGTGAGGCACAACCACCACCAAACCGATGCATTGCCCCGCTAAGCGCCCTGAGCGGGGCATTCCCACCAGCCACCCGAGGAAACGCCCCACTGAACACGCCTCAGTGAGGCACAACCACCACCAAACCGAGGATTCGCCCCGCTAAGCGCCCTGAGCGGGGCATGCCCACCAGCCACCCGAGGAAACACCCCGCTAAGCGCGCCTCAGTGAGGCACAACCACCACCAAACCGAGGAATCGCCCCACTGAACACGCACCAGTGGAGCACAATCACCACCAACCCGAGGATTTGCCCCACTGAGCACGCCTGAGCGGGGCATTCCCACCAGCCACCCGAGGAAACGCCCCACTAAGCGCGCCTCAGTGAGGCACAACCACCACCAAACCGATGCATTGCCCCACTGAGCACGCCTGAGCGGGGCATTCCCACCAGTCACCCGAGGAAACGCCCCGCTAAGCGCCCCTCAGCGGGGCATAACCACCACCAAACCGAGGTTTCGCCCCGCTAAGCACCCCTGAGCGGGGCATTCCCACCAGTCACCCGAGGAAACGCCCCGCTAAGCGCCCCTCAGCGGGGCATAACCACCACCAAACCGAGGTTTCGCCCCGCTAAGCACCCCTGAGCGGGGCATTCCCACCAGCCACCCAAGGAAACGCCCCACTGAGCACATACCACCGGGGCACAATCACCACCAACCCGAGGATTTGCCCCGCGAGATGGGGCTACTCCTGAATGGAGGCCTCCTGCCGGGCGATCTCAAGCGCCTTGTTGAATGCTTCGGACGTCCAGCTGGCTCCTGCCACCTTGTCCACCTTGAGATCCTTGAGCGGCTTGCCGTCCACCACACCATTGATGGCCTTGGCAAAAGCGTTCTGATGGTTCTTGGAGATTGTGGTGAACGGATGTCCCACAATCTCGACGTTCTCGACGTTGCCGTCCTTGATGGTCAGATGCACATCGATGGAATCCTCACCAATCGGCCCGTACTGGCCATTGATGGAGTAATCGCCGTCCTTGTAATTGCCGGTGTCCTTCTTGTCGGACGTGGTGGACGACGAATCCGAGGACGAGCCATTGCTCGAGTCGGCCGAATCGCCGGAATCGCCGGAAACCGACCCACTTGACTGCGGCTGCTCCTCCTGGGATTGCTGGGTCTCGCCGGAATTGCCGGAATACTGGTCATCCATCGGGGTGGCCTTGGATTCGCCGCAACCGGCGAGCAGCGCACCGGTTACCACCAGTCCCGCTGCGGCCAATGTGGCTGTTTTCTTCAACGTGTTCTTGTCGGTCATATTTCAATCCTATTGATTCAAGGTCATGCGGAGACTCACCTCGGTCACTGCATGACAGCTCCCCTCGGAGAGGGAACCAAATATCGTCGCATGAGCGGAACCCATAACGGCTTCTCTCAGAGAGGGAAACCTGGTTTGCTGCCAGAGACCGGTCGGGAAGCGGCGCGATTCCGCCCCACTCAATCAGCTTCGTCACCAGCCCCTACTAGCTCCCCTCAAAAGAAGGCGCCCGATGTACTTGCTGCGGCTTGGTCTGGCCGGGTAACGGCGGCATCCGCCAGGCTATTCGCTGAGCGAGTCGCCGGTTTTGGCGGCTTTGGTGGGATCGGCGAATCCGATGGCGGTTTCGCCGGTCTGCGCGCCTTCGACCTGCGCACCGGTGGAGGCAGGCTTGCCGCCGGCTGCCTCATAAGCCTCGCGGGCCTTCTCGTCATTCCATTTCTCACCCACCAGCACGCCGTGGTTGAGCATGATCTCGCGCTCGGCGCAGCCGGCGACCAGCGCATCGTGCGTCACCACGATGATGGTGGTGCCCTGCTGGTGCAGCTGGCGGAACAGGTCGAGCACAATCTTCTCGTTCTTCTCATCCAGATTGCCGGTGGGCTCGTCGGCCAGGATGAGCTTCGGCTCGTTGATCAGCGCGCGGGCCACGCACACACGCTGCTGCTCGCCGCCGGAGAGCTGGCCGGGCAGATGATGGGCGCGATCCTTCAATCCCACCTTTTCGAGCGCCTCAAGGGCCTGCTTCTCATCGACGACCGAATGGTAGTACTGCGCCACCATCACATTCTCCACGGCGGTCAGATGCGGCACCAGATAGAACTTCTGGAACACCAGACCGATCATGTTCTTGCGCACGTCCGCAAGCTGCGAGGCGTTGAGGTCCTCCAGCTTGCGGCCTTCGAGCTTCACCGAGCCTTTGGACGGCGTATCCATGCAGCCGATCATGTTCATCAGCGTGGTCTTGCCGGAACCGGACGAGCCGACGATGGCTAGCCATTCGCCCTGCGGCACGGTGAGACTGAGGTCATCCACGGCATGCAGGTCGCCGTAGATCTTCGAGATATGGTCGAGTTCAAGCAGCATATCCATGATGGTTCTCCTGATTGCTAATGAGTCTAGTCGTTCTGGCAGGCGCCGCTCCTCCGCTCCTCCGCTTCAGAGAGGCAGAAAGGAGGGAGCCCGCGCATGGGGGGTTATTCTTCGCGCAGCACCACGGCCGGGTCGATGCGGGTGGCGCGGTGAACGGGCGGGATCGAGGCGACGACCGCCACCAGCGCGGACAGCGCCACGGATGCGGCGGCAAGCCACCAGTTGAAGCCGATGGAGCGCTGGAACACGGCCACGCATAGCCATTGCGCCAGGCCGAAGCCGATCGCGGTGCCGATAAGACCGCCGATCAGGCCGTACATGGCCGATTCCACGTAGAATTCCGCGCCGATGGCCGACGAGCTGGCACCGAGCGCCTTGCGCAGACCGATCTCATTGCGGCGCTGGGAGACGATGGAGCTGATGGTGGTGCCCACGCCCACCAAGGTCAGCGCCAGCACCACCAGCGAGACGATCCAGAACAGGGTCTGCAGCATCGTGATGATACGCGTATCGGACGAGGTGATCTTGGTGACCGGCTGGGCCTTGACATGCATCGAGGTCATGTCGTTGATGCTGGCTACGAGGGCGTTCAGGTCTTCCGTGCCGGCCGAGTATTCGATGACGTCCACACCGCGAGTGGTGCCGGTGAGTTTGGCGACGTCATCGTTGGTGGCGTAGATGATGGAGTCCTCGCTGCCGCCCGTGTCCACGATGCCGGCGACGCGGAACTCGGTGCCGGAGGTGTCCATGATGTCGCTGGAGACGCGGCCGTCCTGGGTGGGCTGGTCGGAGGAGGCGTTCGCAGACGAGCTCTGCGAACCATTGGTATTGCCGGTCTCTCCCTCAGTCGCAGCATTCGCTGCGCCAGCTTCCTCATCAGAGGAACCCGAAGTGGAGGAACCGGCGTTGTCGGCGGCACGATAGCCGATGGTGATGCGCCCGCCGATTTCCAAGCCCATCGCGTCGGCCACGTCGCGGCCGATCATCACTTTGCCGGCGGAGGGCCATGATCCGTCCACCACCCAGTGATGGTTGAGATTCTTCACCTCGGCGACATCGATACCGGCCATCACGTAAGGGGCTGCGTTCACGCGCACATTCTCGTAGCGATAGGTGGCGTGCTTTTCGGAGCCTTTCGCAGCCACCATTTCGGTGGTATGCGCGACCATGGCCGAGTCGATGCCGGCCTTGCCGTCAGTGCCGGAGGCGGTAGGCGTCACGATGAGGTTCGCGCCATACGCGCGCATCTCCTCGTTCATCTGCTGCGGCACGGCGATGCAGATCATCGCCAGGCAGAACAGTGTGGCAGCACCCACCAGCGAGGCCACCACAGCCATCACCGCGCGCGAACGACGGCGGAACACCGCGCTGAACAGCATTCTGAAGAACATGCCGGTATTGGTCATCGGCGGTCTCCTTTCTTGCATACGTTGACGACGATTCCGAAGAAGAGCGAAAGGACGGTCTCACGCGAGGAAGCGATCATAGCCGAGGATGACATCGCGAAATCGCGGCATTCCCCGGCTGACCACGTCGGAACGTCCTTCCGCACCCAGGAGGCGACACAACCGGCACAACCGGCACAACCGACATAACCGGCACCGCCGAAGGCGGAGTGCAACTCAGCGGCCATGGAGCACCTCCGCAGGCTTCAGGCTCAGAATCGAGCGGATGGACGAGGCCGAGGCGAGCAGCACGGTCACCGCGAGCAGCACGAACACCAATACGAACACCATCGGGCGCATCGTGATGCCCGAGCCGAAGACCACGTGGCCTATCAGCTGCGCCACCGCAGAGCCGAGTCCTGCACCGACCAGAGCGCCGAGCAGCGAAATCGCCGCCGTCTCCGCCATCATCAGGCGGGATACGGCACCATCAGTAGCGCCGATGGCCTTGAGCAGCGCCAGTTCCGAGGACCGTTCGCCAATCGAGGCGACCATCAGGTTCGCCACGGCCACGGCCGCCGCAATCAGACTCAATACCGTCATCAGAATCATCACAGCCTGCGTCTTCTGCAGCACATTGCCCTGCAGCGCGGCCACCTGCCGCACCTGCTTGGCCACCGCCCCCGGAATCACCTCCTCGATCTGGTAGGCGATGGAGCTCGGATAGGCGGTGCAGTACCACGTCTCCCATTCGTCCTGGCTGAGCGCGGCCGGGTTCTTGGCGGCCTTACGCGCGAGGTCGTTCTCCGGCGTGGTCAGCGCCTTGACCTCGATCTTGTTCACCGAATCGGGCAGGCTGACCAATTCCTGCAGCTGCGAGGAGGAGACGTACATGGCGCTGTTGTCGTCATCGCCGGAATCGTAGACGCCGACGATCTTGAAATCGACGGACTTGTCGCCGCGCGTGAGCGTGACCTTGCCGCCGACCTGCACGGCGGCCTCATCCTCATGGCTCTGCCCCGCGTTGACGCCGAGCGACTTGGCCAGATCCTTGCCGATCAGGGCCTCCTTGGTGTCGTCTTTGGGCCAGCGTCCCTCAAGCTTCCACCATGAGCGCATGCCTTCGACGCCCACCACCGTGGTCTCGCCGGACGGCAGCGTGAGCTTCTTGTTGAACCATGTGCCCACCACGGGCGTGTTCTTCTGGGTCGGGTAGTCGGCAAGGCTCACCGCCCAGCCGTCGCCTTGGGTCACCGGCTTGGTGTTGATGGCGGTGACGTGCTGGTTGAGCTCAGGCGCGAAGTTCGTGATGTTGAACGCCCAGAAAATGGTCTTGATCTTGGCTGCGTCCGATTCCTTGAGGAAGGAGGTCGGGTCACTGGCGGACGCCGAGCCGCCGGACGTGCCGCCGTCGCCGCCTTCTGTGTTGTACAGGTCCGATACCACGGCGTCCGACTTGGGCTGCACGGTGATGTTCGAGCCGTAGGTGGACAGCTCGGCGTTGAGCTTGTCGCCCACGTCGAACACGACGCCCAGCATCGAGACGCTCACGGTGGCCGACAGGCACACGGTCAGCGCGATGAGCAGACGCCTGCGCAGCTGCCGCGTGAACGACCGCGCGATCATTCGCAGAAAGAACATGGTTTGCCTCCTGCCTTACGTTCACTGGAAGTGGACGCTCAGGGCGTCCAGATCGGTGGTTTGGATGGTGATCTTGCCGTTGCCCGTCTTGTACGGGAATGGGATCGGGTTGCAGCCGCCCTTGAAGCCGATGGTGGCGAGGTTGATGGCCACCTCGCACTTCTTGCAGATAATCTTGCCGTTCTTCTCGTAGTAGCCGGCGTCGCCGCAGTTCTCGCAGGCGTCGAGGCCGATGCCGTACGCGCCGCCGTTCTTGCGGATGATGATGAAGCGCATCACGGTGCCGTCCTTGGCCTTGTATTCGAAGCGATGCAGGTGACCGTCCTCGACCTGGGTGAACGGGATGGTGGCGACGCCGTCCTTGAGCGAGTACGCCTCGGGCGGGGAAAGTGTGATGGTCTGATGGGTGGCGGCCACGCCCACGGTCAGGGTGGCGGTGACGCCGATCGCCGCGATCAGGCTCCATGCCGCGGCGGCGATGGCGTGACGGCGGAATGCCTTGTGACGGCGCAATGTGGCCTCGTTCGCGCCCGGGACATCGTGCGTCTTCATGCGGAAGCCGGCGACCACCGATGCCACGGCCGGCACGAGGAACACAAGAGCCTGGGCCATGATCATCGCGGAATTATGGTTAATCGACCAGGCAAGCGCCACGAAGCCCGTGTGGCCGATCGGGAAGCCGCGCGCCTGCAGGATCTGCATAAGGCCGGTGAAGTGTTGGATGAGTAGAATCACCATCACGGCGACGACAGCGATGGTGAAAGCCCAGCGCACTGCGGTGGTGCGCATGGTGCGGAAGATGGCGGCCACCACGATGGACATGGCCACGCCCAGCAGGAAGCCGAGCGCGCGCAGTAGCATGGCCGAGGTGAAGGCCGTCTCCCCCGGCTCCACCCAGATGGTGAGCTGCAGAATCACATCCGGCAGCGCATAGAAGACGGTGAGTGCGATTTGTACGGCGGCCACCGCGTTGGCCACGTGCATCCAGACCGCATGCTTGGCCCAGTTGTGGGTGATGCGGGGTGCAGCGACCACCACGGCGATCGCGAGTACATCCACGATCACGGCGACAATCAGCACCGGATAATTGATGAACGTGCGCTGGTTGATGACGGCCGTGGCGCGCAGGGCGGCGAACACGATGGCGGCGACGATGCCGATGCCAAGCCCCCACAGCCGCCAGTATGCACTGATTGGCTTGTCGCGGCCTTCGCCCACGGTGAGCATCACGCTCAGGCACATGACCAGCAACGCTGGGGCCAATGTCCCCGGCATCACCGCAACGAATTGTTCCAGCATTCAACGCCCTTTCCTTGTGGGGTTTGGCTAATGTGCCATAAACGGACTGAAGCCCCCTCTGACGAGGGGGCTGTCGGCGGAGTCGACTGGGGGAGAGAACCAGCGCGGTACCGCAATAACACAGAATCGCGCTTCGCGCCATATGGCTCTCGCGACCTTACGGCCGCTCCGTTTTCTCCCTCAGCCCTCGCTTCACTCGGACAGCTCCCTCGTCAGAGGGAAACTGTCCTTGAGACTCACCACTGGCGAGGAGTGTAGTCCCAGTTGTCGAAGGTGACTTCGATCGGCTCGGTCCAGAAGTGGCCCTTGACGCCGGTCTCCGGGTCGACGTGCAGCATCCAGCCCTTGGCGGCCGGGGACTCGATGGAGAGCTTGAGCTGGTAGGTGCCGGCCTTGTCGAGCTTGACGTTGGCGCCGTAGTGCGGGCCGTCGGAGGCGTTCATCTGCATGAAGGTGCCGGAGGTGGCGGTGCCGCCCTCGACTTCCTTGCCGGTGGACTTGTCGATGATGGTGTAGTTCACGGTCAGGTCAGGGATGAAGTCGCCCTTGCCGTAGCCGAGTTCGGTGCCCTTCTCGTTGGCGTGGATGTCGGCCTCGAGGTGGAAGGAGGCGTCCGCGGCCTTGAGGCCCATGGAAGCCGGTTCCATATCGATCGGCTGGAAGTAGACGGCGCCCACGGTCAGCGGGCCGGCTTCCTGATCCTGCTCTTCGGCGGTGCCGGACGGGCCGACCGGGACTTCCTCGAAGCCGGCGCCGGCGTCGGAGGAGCTGGAGTCGCTGCTGCTGGAGTCGGAGGACTGGGAGGAGGAGTCCGACTTGGTGTCGGAGGATGCGCTGTTGGTCTGGCCGCAGGCCGCCATGGAGACGGTCATCGTGCCGGCGAGCAGCAGGCCGAGCAGAGCGGCGATCTTCTTGTTCTTCATCATTTCTCTTATTTCCTGGTGTGAATGGAATTCACGGATTGTTGAATTATGAATTATTCAGGGGAAGCTATTGTGTGTTGGGCGGACGGCACTGGCACTGTTGGCGCGACCGCCAGTCCGTCACCGGTTACTGCGCATCCGCAGTAACCTCGGCGTTGCTCGCGGCTGGTGCGGAGCCGGTCTTGAGCCGACGCTGCTTGATGAAGCCGACCACGAACAGTGCGATGACAGCGATAGCGGCGATAATCTGCGCCACAATCGTTTCGACGTACGGATAGAAGCCAAGCCAGTCGTTCGTCGGCACGCCCTGCAGGTAGTTGGCGGGCAGAGCGTCGCCCTCGATCAGCGCGTGCACGCCACCGCCCGCGAAGACGACGACCAGCACGGACATCAGGATCGAGGTGATCAGGAAGAACGGGCCGATCGGAATCTTCACGGAGGTGAAGCGGATGATCAGGAATATGATCACGAGCACCACGGCCGCAGCGATGCCGCCGGTCCACATGCCCTTGGAATCCTGGCTCATCGAATAGATCGATTCATAGAAGATCACGGTTTCGGCACCCTCGCGGAACACAGCGAGGAAGCTCAGCATAGCGAGCGAGACCACGGTACCGAACGCGACCTTCTCACCGGATTCGGCCTGGGAGGACACGGATGCCACCGCGGCCTCGGTCTTGGTGCGAATGTATCGGTTCCATGCCTCGACCGAGCTCTTGTTGAGCATCCAGTTGCTGGTCCACAGCAGCATGCCCATAGCGATCAGGGCGCAGATGCCTTCCATGATCTCCTGCTGGGGGCCGGAGCCGCCGAACATGAGGCCGAAGATCACAGCGATGATGCCGGAGCCGGCAAGGCCGACCAGCACACCCACGTAGATCCACTTGGTGAAGCGCTTGTTGCCGGACTTGACTAGGTAGGCGATCACGGCGGCGACCACCAGCAGCGCCTCAAGACCTTCACGGATGAGGATGAGGAAGGCCTGGCCGACCGCGCTGGTGATGAACTTGGTGAAGCCGCCTTCCTGGTCGGCCGCGCCGCCGTCGAGGATGCCGGCGTCCTTGACCAGCATGGCCTTGAGGTCGTCGATGAGCTTCTTGGTGTCCTTGAGCGGGGCGCCCGTGTTCATCGACTTGCGGCACATCTTGAACTGGTATTCGACCTCGGAGACGCGGTTGCCGCTGATGGCGTTCATCACGTTCTTCTCGAAGCCGAGCTTCTCGTAGTACTGGTAGTAGGCGTTGTTGACGAGGGTGGCGCCCTTGGCGCCATCGCCTTGCTCGTATGCCTTGTAGGCGTTGTCGAGGATCGGGGTCATCTCATTGGCCACGTCGGTCCAGGAGCGGTTGCCCTTGCCCGGGTTCTTCTTTTTCTTGGCGTCGAGCTCCTTGCGCTCCTTGGCCAGCTGCTGCTGCAGCGCCTCGGCGTAGGCCTTCGGCTTGGCGAGCTGGGCGTTGCCGTCGAGCTGCTGCGCGGTGGCATCGAGGTCGGCGGTCAGCGAGGCGATCTGCTGGGCGAGCTGGTCTTCGTTGCCTGCGGTGTAGGAGAGGTTCTGGATGCCCTGGAATGCCTGCTGTTGGGCGAGCTGCTTGTCCGCGCCGATGGTGTCGTGCACGACGGCGGTGAAGTTGGAGGCCACGTAGATCTGGTTGTAGGCGGACATGAACGCGGACGTGGAGCCTGCGGTGTTGCCGTCCTTGTAGGTCTTGAGGCCCTCGTTGAGCTGCTTGTCCATCGCCGTGGAGACCTCGGCCCATGTGGCGTAGTCGACGCTGCTCGATGAGCTGGAGGAGCTGGTGCCGGTAACGGCATACGCCTGCTGCGGCGCGAGCACGGCAGGCGCGATGGTGGTGGCGATCAACGTGACTGCGAACACGATGGCAACCAACGCGCACAGTCGCTTGGTGACTGATGCTGCGCATTGCGCGCAGGCGCGACGAATCATGCCGACTTCCTCTCCCGAAAACGATTGCTGCTGGATCGGCCCGGCTGTATGCGATGCCCGGCACAGGATTCTTCTGAATCCGTCTGAATCCGCCGAACTGTAGGTCCGCTGCAAGTCCTGCCCAAAACCAACGACTGCATAATAAAGAAAAAATATTCGGAAGAACAGTCTTGTTTTTTCGCCAAAGCGAGGTAATGCACGGTTGTTTCCTCTGGTTTCAGCCTTGGATTCGCATGGCTATCGTCTCATTATTTGAGACTATTACGCTCAGCGCTTCGTCATCATCCCGCATTTCGGACGCTTGTCATGCCCCAATTTCACCATTTCATCCGGCAGGCGCTTCGCCCCGCTCGACACGGACATCTTCAGGATTCATCGGACCACAACGCCAAGCTCACCTTCCATCACACCCGACGCACCCGCACACCAGAGGCTCGACCACCCAGGCTCACCTCTTTGCTAATTGCACACAGGCACACTTCACCCTGGAGGTCCTTCGCATCAGTCCGAATCTCGTATCCTCCGCCCGACACGCCAGTACGCCACGCCGAACGTGCACTTATCCGCAAGTTGTGGTAGCTTATTCGAGTTGCCTGCGGAGCTTGCTTCCAGCAAATACCGCTCGCATGGAGGATTCGCCTAGTGGTCTATGGCGCACGCTTGGAAAGCGTGTTGGTGTAACAGCCTCACGAGTTCGAATCTCGTATCCTCCGCCATCGCCCTTTTCCCATCCAAAGGAAAAGGGCTTTTTTATTTCAGTCGAGCCCCGCCGGCGGATGGCAGGCATAGGGAGGAACAAGCCGTTGCCTCCGGCCCGCAACACGATCCGCCCCAGCTCCGCATGCCGAGAACACTCAAGCCTCGGCAAAACGGTAGCGGCCGCGAAACGACCGGCACCATTTCGATTCAGCATGCCCGCCTCGGGGCATATCCCGCAAGCCGCAGAGCATATCTTGCAGTTGTGTGTACCATCGGTCGAGCACACGGCCGCAAGACCTCCGGGCAAGAAACCCACAACACTTGCAATCCCGCCATTATCCGACACCGACAACACGACAGGAACTCCTCACATCCCCCAATCACCGGCCGGCGACACACACAACTGCGAGATACAGTGAAAACCACCGCCAAAAACCATCACAAGCCCCGACCGCCTTGGATGGCGCGGGCATTTCCCAACGACCAACACCCTATGCTACAAACACGTTCACAATCGGCGATTACAGGACAATGCATCAGAACGGTAGAAGCACGATTGACGAGGCCGCGCGCCGCGTCGCCAAGCATCGAGGGCAGGCGCAGTGTTACCAGCGCACGGAAATGCGTTCGCCGATGTGCGCGGCAGCCGGCGCGGCGAACAGCTCGTCGACGATGGCGATGGCGTAGTCGGCGTAGCTGATGGCGCTCTCGCCGTCCGCATTCGTGGTGAACTCCTCGCCGGCCAGAACATATGAGCCCGTACGCGGACCGTCCGCCTGGAAGTCGGCGGCGGGCGAAACGTATGTCCACTTCACGTCGGAACGTTCGCGTGGCCCACGATTGCCGATTCCGGTTTCCGTGCCAGCGCTCGTGCGTCACGTCGACGCTCGTCAGTCGCATCGGTGATCCGCCGATATGCCGTACGATAATGCTGTACTTCCATTTATGGAAGAAGGCACTCTAAAGTGCTATAGTTACTCAAAAGGAACTATTGGATGATTCCAACGATAGTGAAGGGTTATGTATGGTCGATGTCAACACACTACCGGCGTGTCCAGTAGAGACGACACTCACCCTGATTTCCGACAAATGGAAGATCCTTATCGTGCGCGATCTGCTGGACGGCACCAAACGCTTCAGTGAACTGCGCCGGTCAATCGGCAATATCTCGCAGAAAGTGCTCACTTCGAACCTGCGTCAGATGGAGGCCGACGGCCTTGTGCACCGCGAAGTGTACGCCGAAGTGCCGCCGCGCGTCGAATACTCGCTGACCAAGCACCGGGCGCAGCCTGAGCGCCGTCATCGACGCCCTGCGCGACTGGGGCGAGCATTACAAGGCGCAGATCGCCGCGTAGGGCGCTCGGCGCGAACTCGGTGACGGCATCGAGCATGCCTTCCCGGCAAATATTGCAGAACAGTTTCAGCATCGCCGCGTGCAGGCAGAACGGCTTCGCTCCCCAACGGCATTCGCTGGGTTTGTCGACAAACAGCCCGCCTCCGATTAGCCTCCGATTGGCGGCCGACACGCCGACGCAACCTTTCGTTTGTGTTGTCCGGTTAATGCACAATAGCAGCGTGGAATGGTCATGATCGGCGAAGCCGCCAGACACCCGCGCTGAAAACAACGAATCCGCGTGGGAAGACCGCGCCGGAGCGAAGGAGGACACATGACATTGCTGTTCGACGATTACGAACAAGGACTCAACCCGTTCATCGTCCACTGTGCTTACGCGAATTGTGACATGACGGTGGACACCAGCGAATATGACAACGACCCGAGCGCAGCACAGGATATAGTCCTCGACGCTGGCTGGGTCGACATCGAAGGACGCGCGGCCTTCTTCTGCCCGAAGCATGCGGCGGTCGCGCAATTCCCCTGGAAGCGGATCCGCGAGGCCGGCCACTTCTCCATCGCCGACTTCGCACGTCTGCATGCCGCCGTCTACGGTCAAGCGGTCGGCGACGCCCTCGGCGTACCCTACGAATTCCAGCGTCGCGACACCTTCGAATGCACTGGCATGATCGGCCACGGCACGCACAACCAGCCGGCCGGCACATGGTCGGATGACACCGCGATGATGCTCGCCACGCTGGATTCCCTCGCCGAACACGGCGGGCGCGTGGACACCGACGACATGCTCGCCAAATATCGCGCATGGGCCAAGTCCGGCGAATACACGCCGGACGGCGCCGTATTCGACATCGGCACCACCACGAGCCATGCGCTCGCCTCGGGCCACGGTGGCACCGACGAGTACGACAACGGCAACGGCTCGCTGATGCGCATCCTTCCTTTGGCTTTCACCGATTGCTCCGACGACGACATCCGCCGCGTGAGCGCCATCACCCATGCCCACCGGATCAGCACTGATATATGCGTGCGCTTCATCCGCATCGCTCGCCTTCTGCTGGCCGAAGGCACCGCCTACTCGCGTACGGAGGTGTGCAAGATCGCCAACATACCCGAGGACCTGCGGTTCTGCGAACGCCGCCGGATCAAGTCAGGCACATTCGTGTTGGACACGATGCTGTCTGCAGTGTGGTGCTTGGTCAACACGGACAATTACCGGGATTGCGTACTCGCTGCGGTGAATCTCGGCGGCGACACCGACACGACCGCCGCGGTCGCAGGCGGGTTGGCCGGTCTGCTGTACGGCGATGAAGGCAATCCGTGGGAGGAGGAGATGCGTGGCACCGAGCTGCTGGAGACGCTGATCGCGAAGGCGGCGCTCAATCTGCCAGGGCTGCACCCGCGCTCGTGGGAGGTCGCCGCATTCCAGAAGGCCGAGAAGACGGCCCGCGACGAGGAGGAGGGGCTGCGTCAGCTCATCGCGCTCATTCCGCGCTTTGAGGATGCTCAAAAGACAGGGCGCCGTCTGTATGACAATTCCCACCTGTCGGAGGAGGTCGACGGCAAGACCGTCTTCCACGGCGTCTCTTACGACCCGCTCATTGATGAATGGTGGAAAGCGGTGTACAAGGCGTGGGGCGACCGCGGCGATTACCACGAGTACCTCGAAAATCTTAACTTGGACAATCCGCGCGATCTGGCCGATTTCTACCGGGATGGGGACTTCGACAATCTCGATCTGGACAGCACACTAACCCTGCTGCTGTTCCCCACCCGCGAGGAGCGGTTCTGCGACGGCGCGCTCTGCGATTATCTGGATGACGGCTCGATTCTGTACCTGATGCAGCATCTGCGGGACTTGCAAGGCGATACCGACATCTGACGCCTCGTTGCTCGTCGCCATCCAATGTGGCGGTACGCCTCAGGTCTCTCCCCCAGTCAGCTACGAGCCATCAGAGAGGGCTATGCCACAAATGCTGGCTCCCTCTGATGAGGGAGCTCCCGGCGACAGCCGGGTGAGGGAGAGAAACACACAACACAGCCGTCCCAGTCTCTCCCCCAGTCAGCTTCGCTGACAGCCCGTCCTGCAAGTATTGACGCGCTGCGCGCGCAGTTTGCTGGCTCGCCTGCCGGCTCGCACGTTGCCTACAAACAGCTCCGCTGTTTGCCTCACGGCAACGTCCATCAGAAGGGGCCGATAACCAAGCAAGCATTGATTACTGGTTAAACTATGAAACAAATAATCTTGCAAATATTATTATGCGGTAATGAATAAGATATCTTATTCATATAACCCCGGTATTTCTGGATCAATTATTGCAATCTCTGCATTTCTAAGCTTCAAATATGGACGACCAGCATCATCTGGGTCATACGCAGATATATATGCTGATTTTACATGCACTATATTACCCGGCATACAATTACCTGGTGTACATTTTATATTATATGATGTAAATAATTTATATACTTTACCTTGGTTATCTCTGCAATATAAAATAACTTTTTTCTCACCGGTTTTCCTGTCATTATAAGCATGAGTTGATAATATTGCCATTCTATGATTGGTAATTTTTTCGTTAACCCAAAGATGAGAATAAGGAATCATAACCGTAGAACCGTTAATACTATCAATATTCTTTCCTTTCATCATTTCTCTATAATTGTATTTCAGACTCCTCATTCTACGAAGAAATGCCATACAGTCATTCACAACCTCGCTCTTGAAATTCTTCTTCAATTCCTGAGAATACAATGCTTTCTCGCCATCATTGGCAAGATAAGTATTGGAAATGATTACATGTCTCATATACTCATTAAAATCATCCGGGTATTGTTTAACAAAATCATGAAAACTCTTATCATCCTCATCTTTGACATCTTGAATGAGAACCATATCAGATGGAGAAGCACTGCACTTCGCGCTGTATTTTTTTCCACCGCAATTTGAGCACATTTTCTCATTAACCAATCCAGTGCCATGGCAATACTCACATCGTTTAGCAAAATTAATGGTATAGTCAGAATATGCATCATTCCGCCAATACCATTTTTTAACAGCCGGAGCATATCTTAGATTACCAACATAAATCGTATTAAAACTAACTAACTCAGCGTATTTATTATCTCTGAATAGAGCAAACTGTTCATAATCATCAGGAAAAACTGTATTAGGATTCAAATCGCCAGTATAACGCGCTCTGATTCCATAACGCGCACTGATTCTTTGATTGATTTCCATAGTTGCGAAATACTCGTTGGCAGCTATAACATCTGTATCTCCGTGCTGACTGCATGGAGTGGTCGCACAGGGAACCATCTTGTTCTCATCGGGCGAATAATGCCAAGACTTCAATCCAGTATCGACATTACTGGAATTGGCTGTATTGGCAGCATCATTATTATCGTTTGTCGTCTTTTTCTTGAAAAGCCCAAACATGACAGACACACCTTTGTTTAATGGTTGAGGAACACCGGAAACCTATGTAACTATCTCCAGTGACAACTATATCGCGAACCAAATCGAACCAACCACAAGTGCCCAAACGGCTCAGCGCAACAAATTCCCGAAACTGGCGGCTTCAGCCCGAAATCCTTGCACTGACACCGACTCAGCGCAAGTAATTCCCGAGATTGTTGGCTTCAGCCCGAAATCTTTGCACTGAGTACCACCAAACCGAGGATTTCCTGAGCCAAACGGCCTCACATCGAAACCTCAATCGAGGCACTACGCCTCGCGAACCTCACGGCGTCCGCCGAAGTAGGTGACCAAACTGATACTGATCAGCCCCACTGTGAACAAACCGGCGAGCACAGGAATGAGCGCCGCATACCGATGCACCTGATCAGGTGCATGCGCAACCACGAACGCCGCCAGCTGGTTGCCGGACAATCCGGCGAACGCCCAGGCGCTCAACGTCAGGCCGTGTGTGGTGGAGACGGTCTTGGTGCCGAAATGCTGGTCGAGCAGCACCGGCAACGTGGAAAAGCCACCACCATAGCCGGCGTTGACAAGGAACAGCATGGCCAGCACCGCCCATAGCAGGGCATTGTCTATGCTGTTGACGGCCATCTGCAATACGCACACGGCAATCGACATGATGAAAATCACCTGATACACGGTCTCGCGGCGCTTGAGATGGTCGGACAGCGTGGAGAAGCCCACGCGGCCGGCCGTATTGAACACGGAGTCCACGGCGAGCACCAGTCCGATCACGCCGGCAATCGCCGCGGCGAATTCAGTCGGACTCAGCCCGGCGTACTGCGGGAATGCCTTGAGCACGTCGTGCAGGATGTCCTTCTCCTGGCTGATCAGCGCGAGGCCACAGGTGATGTTGATGTAGAACGCGATCCAGATGCCCCAGAACACAGGCTTCCTGAGAATCGACCGACGGCTCACGTGTGAGGTGGCGGGATCGTAGACCCAGCCGGCGGGACGCTTGATGAGCAGGAAGCCGATCAGCATCATCACCGCATAGACCGCGGCCAGGATATAGAACATGGCGACCAGACCCACGGCGCCGATCAGAAATTCCATGACCGGGCTGGCGATGGCCTTGGCTAACCCAAATCCGGCGACAGCGATGCCGGTGGCGAGGCCCTTGTTATCGGCGAACCACAGCATCAGGTTCTTGACCGGCGTCAGGTAGCCAACACCCAGGCCGACGCCCATGATCACGCCGTAGCAGATGAATACGCCCGGCAGGAAGTTCAGGGCGATGCTCACGCCCGTGCCTGCGAAGCCGACCACGAAGCAAATCATCGACACCAGCGCAGATTTCCGGATGTTCTTCTCCACCATCGGGCCGGCGAATGCGGCGGACATGCCAAGGAAGAAGATGGCAAGCGAGAAGCCCCATTCCACCGAGGCCGGGCTGGCGTGGAGGCGGTCGGCTATGAGCTGCTTGAACACGCTCCAACAGTAGACCGTACCGATCGGAATATGAATCAGCAGTGCAGGAATGATCGCACTTGTCCAACGATTTCCCTTTGTCATGCAGGCGAACCCCTTCGTATGTGACACAAATACGATATTCGCCGGGCTACAGAGAAGAACAGGAGCCGCCCCTCACGGGCACAGTATCAAACATCCACAATGCGCTATTCGCCGGCATCGCTCTCCCCTGTCAACACCGACAAACAGCACTATAGCACCCTTTTCGACACCCCGGCCCGAATTATATGAAACTACAGCATGATATATCTCACACTATGCAACGTGGCGATGACACTCATCGACCACAGTCATCAGAACAGACCATAGGAACTATCGACCAAGAACCATTCGCCAAGCTCAGCGCAAGTAATTCCCGAAATTGTTGGCTTCAGCCCGAAATCCTTGCACTGAGCGACTCTCAGTGCAACAAATTCCCGAAATCGACGGCTTCAGCCCGAGAATCATTGCACTCGGCACCCCGCAGCACCGCGCGTCATCCCAATCGACCCCAATCGACCCCAATCAGCCCCAATCAGATGACGATGCCATTGCAGTGGTCGACTTCGTGCTGGATGATTTCAGCGGTGAAACCAGTGAACGTGGCATGGCGCTCCCGGAAGCGTCGATCCCGGAAATCGACTTCGATGCGACGATAACGGATCGTGCGCCGCTCGCCAGTCAGCGAGAGACATCCCTCTTCGGTCTCATATGCACCGTCCGTGGCGGTGATCACAGGATTGAGCATGACGTTGATACGCCCGCCAAAATCCTCATCCACGAACGCGATGATGCGCTTGCCCACGCCGATCATGTTCGCCGCCATACCGACGCAGCGCGAACGGTTGGCTTCCAGCGTGTCCACCAAATCCTGGATGGTCGATTCGTCACCGGGGCCGGCCGGCTCGGACGGTGTGCGCAGAAACGAGCGCGAGGTCATAATCGGGCGCTGCATGACAGTGTTCCTCTCCGTTCAGAACAATTCAGGACATCCGGCATCACGCACAGACGTTCAACCATTCATCATATGATGGAGCCCACGCCACAAGGAGGCCGGAGATGCGCGTTATCGAACAGTATTGCCGCGGCAAGCGACCCGACCAGTCGCTCAACGAGGACGGGCTCGCCATCACGGACGGATTCGCGGCCGTGGTGGACGGGGTGACCAGCAAAAGCATCCGTCACCTATGGCGGCCGTGCGGCGGCGCAGTTGCCAAGGATCTTGTGCTCGAGACCATAGCGGCCTTGCCTGATTCCGCCACGATGCGACAAACGCAGCTCGCCATCGATACGCGATTCCAGCGTGCCTATCGCGAATATCGCGAATCTTGCAGCACCGCAGAAGAGCGCTTCGCCGTCGACAGCAATAGCAATCACAATCACAATCGCGGCAACGTCTACACCGGCAACCGCACTGGTAACGGCGACCATACTGGCAACCGCACCGACGGGGATAGCCGAGGCCGTGCGGACGACCCGTACACCATCTTCGAGCACGAGCCCATCGAACGACTGCAAGCGAACGCCGTGGTCTACAGCGCTGCGCGACGCGAAATCTGGCTGTTCGGCGACTGTCAGGCCATGGTCAACGGCGAGCAGATACCCACGATGAAACAGGTCGATGTGCTGCTCGGCGAGCTCCGCGCCTTCACCACGCTCGCCTTGCGGCATCGGGATTCCGGACAGACCCGGCATCAGCCGGTTTTCGGCGCCGGCGCAACTGTTCGGAATACATCTATATCTTGTGACGACAGCGGCAGCAACGGAGATCCCTCTGTTTTCGCAGATGCAGCCGTTGCCGCCGACTCCGCAGACACAGTCGCTTCCACTGACTCCGCCGACTCAGCCGCTCCCGCAAACGCCGCCGACCCGGCGCGCGCGATGATCATGCCGTTCCTGCGCCTGCAATCGCAGTTCGCCAACGTGCGCGGCCCCTACGGATACTCTGTATTCGACGGATTTACCGATTCCGCGTATCCGATTCGCACGGTGACCGTCCGCCCCGGCGACGAGGTGGTGCTCGCCTCCGATGGCTTCCCGCTACTGAAGCCCACGCTGGCCGACTCCGAAGCGGCACTGCAACGGCTTAAGGTCGAGGATCCGGCACTCATCAGCGAGTACCGGTCCACCAAAGGATTCACGCCGGGATACGATTCGTTCGATGATTGCACCTATCTGCGGTTTGTTGTTTGATATTGACGAGGACAACGCCGCTTTTCTGGATGTGATGCATTTCCGCAGCTACTGCATCGCTTGCTTGGGCTTCTCTCTCCGTCACCGCTACGCGGCGCCACCTCCCTCATCAGAGGGAGGCGAAAACGGAACAGCCCATCTCCATTGCCGCCCTCCGTCACCGCTTCGCGGCAGCTCCTCCCTCATCAGAGGGGGCTTATCAGAGAGGGCAACGGACGGTGGAAAGCGTCACTTCTTGGAGGCGTTGACGGCGTCAACGGCCTTCTGCAGGGATGCGGTGTGGGTCTTGTACCAGTCGGCCTGCTCGGTGAGCTTGTCGGTGGCAGCCTGATAACCATTGGTATCCTCGGCGATGCAGCCTTCGTACACCGGCACTTCGGCACCCATCGCCTTGTTCAGCGCGTCGAGCGTGGAGGCGTCTTTGACGTCATCCTTGGTGAGTGCGGCGGCATCGGAAGCGTCGCCATTGAGGAGGTTGTTGTAGTCGTTGGTGGCGTTGCGCACGTCCTCGGACGCTGTGGCGCATGCGGCCATCGCGTTGTTGAGCTGCGCGTCCGCGTATGCGCGGTATCCGAACACGCCGGCGGCCGCGATCAGCGCCACCGCGACGATAATGGCGATGACAATAGCACCTTTCGACAGGCCCTGCTTGGCTTCCGGCTGCTTGGCTTCGGCGGACTGCTCTGTGGATACCTCAGCTTCGGCGACCTTGGTTTCGGTAACCTTCGCTTCAGTGTCGTTGGACATGGTGTCCCCTTCCTTCTCTCTTCGTCGATTGCTTCGCGTGATCGTTGCGTTCGATATCGCATCAGCCAGGCACATCAGCCCAGTTAGGGCCGCAACGCACAACGGGCATCAAGGATAGTGGATGCCGGAAGACCGGGGAAACCAGAGCCAGCGATGATGATGAAAAACGTGTCACATAGTGAATGCGGGCGCACACCTACATTGGCCAGCGTTATTGCCCAGCGTACGTTTGGTGCGGCTTCGCCCACCCATATCTCACCAAACGTACGCTGAGTTGCGGTCAGTGTACGTTTGATGAGGTTCTACCGGTACTTTTCTCACCAAACGTACGCTGAGCGTCCGTCAGTGTACGTTTGGTGAGAAGAAGTGGGGTAAAGCCGCGCTGAACGTACGCTGACGTACGTTCAGCGCTTCAGCCTCAGATCCGGCCGCGCCTGCGGCAGTAGGCCAGGGTCGCACCGGCACCGGCCAACAGCAGTCCGGCCAGGGCGACCATCGCCACGTTGGCACCGGTATCGGAGATGTTGCCATCACCCTTGTCGGAGGCATTGCCGCGCTTGACCAGAGCGGCGATTGCCTTCTCCAGCGCCGTGCGAGCCTCATCGACCTGCTTCTGGGTGGCGTCCGCGTCGTCGGCGACAGCACGGGCCTTCTTCAGGGCCGCGCGCACCGCGTTCGCGGAGTCATCGGTGTACAGGGCCAGATTGATGGCGGCGGCCTTGTTGATGGTCGCGTTCAACGTGGTCTTGTCCACCGCGCCAGGCTCGGGCTCGGGCTCGGGGCCCGGGTCAGGCATGGAGCCCTTGAGGCCGGCGATGGCATCCTGCAGATCAGCCAGCGCGGTGTTGACCTCGCCCTGCGTGGCCTGCTCATTGGCAAGCACCTGCTTGGCTGAACCCATCGCCGCCGCGAAGACCTTCCAGCTTTCGGCCGTGTAGTCGGACTCCTTCAAGGATTCCGCCTTGTTCACGGTGTTCTGCAGGTCCGTCTTGTCCACCACGACCGGGCCGGGGCCAGGTTCCTCGCCCTTCTGCTCGAGACCAGCAATCGCGGTTCCAAGGTTCGCGGTGGCGAGGGCCACGTCATAGGCGGAGGCCTTGTCGTCATCCGCCACGGTCTGGGCGGCGTCGCGAGCCTTGATCAGGGCGGACCATGTTACGGCCGTGTAGTCGGACTCCTTGAGTGCATTGGCCTGAGCCAGCGCATCCTTGAGGTCGGACTTGTCCACCACGGTCTCCTCCGGCGCCACCTCTCGGTTGGTGGTGAGGCGCAGCTCGGAAGCGGACGCGAATGTGTTGACCTGATTGGCGCCGGAACCTGTGGAGCTGAGTGCAATCAGGCGTACGCTGACCACGTCGTCCACAGCGTCGAAGCTGGCCTTCTGCCAAGCGGTGTCATAGGTGAACTCACCGGTGACCTCCTTGGTGGAGCCATCGGCCAGCGTCAGCAGGATCCTGTATCCCAAAATCTTGCCGTTGACAGTCGCCCCACCCGGTCGCGGAAGGTACCGCAGACCGTTGATGGTGGTCGGCTCGTTGAGGTTGAACTGGTACCAGGCCGTGCCGTTTCCGACGGCGTTCTCGCTCCAGTTGGTATGCCAGTAGGTGCTGGCGGAACCGTCCTGGGCGAACTCCTTCGGGCCTTCGTAGTCGCCGTAGTTGCTCTGCGCGCTGCCGACTTCCACGTCATAGCCGCCGAGCTGGTCTGAACCGTCCATCGCCACGTCATACTTGTCGCTGCTCTCGTTGCCGGGAGCGGTTTCCATGTATTCGGCGAGCGCGACCAGCAGGTCATAGGCCTTGGTGAAGTCGTCGGCGGTGGCGCCGTCCTTGTTGATGAGCACGCGGGCCTTGACCAGCGCGTTCTGGTAGGTCTGCCATGCGGCTTCGCTGACCTCGGACTGCTTGCCGTCGAACTTGCCTTGGATTTCCTTGAGCTTGTCGCTGGCTTCGGCCTTGGTGCGGGTTTCGGATGCCACGCGCTCGATCTTGAGGTTGTCGAGCACGAAGTCCTTGTATCCGCCGAAGTTCGCGGCGTTGCCGGTGGTGCTCTGGGTGTCCGGAGCGGTGGAGGTGGAGTAGATGCCGAACCAGGAGTCGCCGTTGACGCCTCCGGTCAGCTCGAATTCGGCCTTGCCGGTCTCGCCGAGCGCCTTCTTCAGGTTGGTCAGCTTGACGTTACTCGCCGAATACTCACCCTGGCCGACCGCGATGGCGTAGATGTCATCGGAACCGGACTGGTAGTCGAACGACACCTTGTACTTCGCACCCGGCTCGAACTGCACGTTCTGCGGGATCGTCTGGTAGACGAGGGTGCCCTTTTGGGACAGACCATTGATCTTCACCGACCACGTGCCGTCGAGCACGTCGTCCATCTTCTTGACGTCCCATCCGGCCTGCGTGTACGGGGCATGCAGCTCGGAGAGGTGGACGCGGTTGTCTTCCACGCCTTCGGATCCGGAGACCACGAACGGCCAGATGCCCTGGGCGTTCTTCTCGAAACCGTTGGTGAGGGACTTGAGGCCACCGTCCTCGTCATAGGTGATGCCGGAGTAGTCGTTCTCCACGATACGCACATCATCGAAGTACGTGTGCGCCTCGTCGGTGCTGTTGCGGGAGAGGGTTACTGTGGCGTCGCCGTTCTCAGGCGCGGTGAAGAACACGTACATGTTCTGGAAGTAGCTGGAGCCGTCTTCCGTGTTGCTGTTCGTGTTGTGTCCGTATGCCTTGATGTAGTTCTTGGCGATGGACTTGCCGGTGGCGTTGGTGGCGAGCACCTTGCCGCCGCTGGTCACCGTGACCGAGGCTTCGCCGGTACTGCGGTTGTCGACGCCGACGTACAGGGCGTACTTCTGGCCGGCCTTGAGGTCGGTCAGACGCTGGGCGACGCTGACCTTGCCGCTCAGGCGCAGCATGGCGTTGTTCTCGCCCTCGACTTCGGCCTTTCCGATGCCGGTGACGGTCCAGTTGGACTTGAGCGTGTCGGAGCCGCCGTTGAAGCCGGCGTCCACCACATGCATGCCCTCGCTCCAGTTGACCGTGATCTGCTTGGCCTCGCCCTGGTACACCACGTACGGGGTCTCGGCGTCGGCGGTGAGCGTCACCTGGCCGCCGGAGACGGCGACGGTCTGCTCGTTGGTCTTGCCCTGGTCGGTGAGCTGGTACACCTTCACGCTGGAGAGGTTCTTCCAGCTGTCGGGCAGCGTCCAAGTGGTGGTGCCGCCCTTGGTATTCCAGTGGTAGAGCTTCTCGTCGCTGGACTTGACGACCTCGCCGGTGGAGGAATCCCACACCCACGGCAGCAGGTACGACTCGTCGCCGGTGGCGGAGCCGTCGCCGGCAGAGACTTCGCCGGAGGCCACGACCTTGCCGTTGAGAGTGATGGTGCGCTGGCGGTAGGCGGCGCTGGAGGCGTCGTTGGAGCCACGGGAGAGGACCACGACGTTGCCGTTGGAGTCCTTGAGCGTGATCTGCTCGTTGCCGTTGTTCGTATTCGGGTCGGTCACCGCGTTGGCGTTGCCGTTGTCCGAGGTGAGCAGCGGGTTGTTGACCCAGCGGGTCACCTTGAAGTGCTGGATGAACTTGGTGGACACGTCATGGGTGAACAGGTTCTCGATGTAGGCGGCATAGTCGTTGCGGCCCTGCCAGCCCTCGAAGTCCTTCATGTTGTATCCGCCGAGCAGCGGGGCGTTGGCCGCGCCTCCGTAGCTCGGGTAATCGCCGACCCAGCTGTCCTTCTGGTGGTTGCGCAGGAAGCGCATCACTTCGGAGTTCTCGCCCTTGAGGTCCTTGCCGCCGTAAGTCAGATCGGCCGCCCAGTGCTGGAAGGTCGAATCGTACTCGTTGCCGGAGCCCCATTCGGTGGTCATGCGCCAGCCGTTGTCGTTGATCATCTTGCTCATCTTGCGGGTCTCCCACGAATCCTCCGAGCTGGAGGAGGTCAGGTTGCCCCACACGTCGAGATAGATGAAGTCCATGTTGTCGCCGACTTCGTCCTTCAGCTCCGCGAAACGGCTGAGGCGGGAGCCGGAGGCCAGATCGTAGATGCCGTCGATGCCGATGCCCTGATCGAGCCAGTTCCAGCCGTAGCTCAGACCGCCTGCCGCGTTGCGGCGGACCATGTCCTCGCTGAAGGCCTTGGCTTCCGGATACATTTCGGAGGCGTTGACATGGATGCCGAAGCGGGCGCCGTATTCGGCACCTTCGGTCATCAGCGTGTTCATGTCCTCGGCGCCGCCGATACGCTGCCCGATGTCGCCGTAATCCGGATGGCCGGAGTCGTGGCCTTCGTTGCCGTAGCCCTTGAGCAGCACGGATTGGCCGAGGCCGTCCGTGTTGAGCGCCACCTTCTTGACGTTGTCAAGCGTGGTGAGGAACGGGTTCTGCGCCTGGGAGCCGAAGTTCATGGCGATGCGCCATGCCACCAGCTCAGGCACTTCCTCGGACTTGTACGGATTGTTCATGATGTCGCGATAAGCGATCGCGCCATCCTGCCAGTTGACCACACCGTCCTCGTTCTCATCGCCTGCGATGGCGACGGACATCTGCGGCATGGCGGTTTCGGCCACCGTATACTTCTTGCCCTTGGAATCGGTGACCGTGCGGTGGTAGTACCACGGAGCGCTGGCCAGACCGAAGGACGTGGTCTCACCCGTCTGCTGGGTGGTGGCGTAGACGCGCGTGTTCTGGCTGCCGCCACGGACGCCGGCGTATGCGGCGCGACCGTCATGCTCGGAATTCGACCACAGGCCGGCGCTCAGGCCGGCACCGGAGACGAAACCGTACGTGTAGTCGCGGTCGGTGTAGCTGGTGTCGTCGGTGATGACGAAGTTCTCATCACCGGGCTTTGTCGTGCTGGACGACATCGTGGTACCGGTGAACTGGGCGCTGTCCTGATTGGCGCGCACGGAGACCAGGCTCTGGTTCGGGAAAGCGAGCGTCTCGATGGCGTTCTTCTCCACACCGTTGCCTTCGGGGATGCCGTCGGACAGATTGTTCTTGATTTTGGTGACGTTGAGATGCAGCTGGTTCTTCTCGACCTTGATCTCGACGGTGATCACCGCGTCGATCTTCTTGGCTTCGTCCTTGACCTTCAGCGTGTATGTGGCTTCGGTGGCGCTGACCTTCTTGAAGGTCACGTCATCATCGGCCAGTTCGATGTTGGTGCCGTTGATCTGGACGGTGCGCACATCCTTGGTCTGGCCGTACATCACCTTGCCATCGGCCATGGTGTACTGCAGCACGGCCGGGAAGTTCTGCTTGACCTGGACTTCCATCTTCTTGGTCTTGAGCGTTTCGGTCTTGACCGCCGCAGACTTGGTGAGGACGATCGGATCGATGGCCAGATCGGCGTCGGAGACGGTCACCTGCTGTGAGACGTCCTCGTAGCCGTCTTTGGCGACGGACAGCGTGTATTCGCCGGCTTCGACGTCGGCGAAGCTGAAGCCGCCGTCCTCACCGGTCTTCGCCTTGGCGTCGCCCAGACGCACTGCTGCGCCGGCGATTGCGGCACCCTCGGCGTCGACGACCTTGCCGGAGACCGCATACTTGGCGGCTTCAGTGACTTCGGGAAAATCCTTGATATACACATCGGTCACCTGGTTCAACAACTTCCAGGAGCCGGCCTTGATGGCGAGTTTGTTCGAGAGGTTCGTCATCTTGGAATAGTCAACGTCGAATGCCTTCTGGCCGTCGACGGTCAGCGTGGCTACTTTGGCGTCGGTCCAGGAGACGACGACGTCGTGCTCGTCGTTGGCACTGGGCGCGGCGATGCGGCCTCCGCTGTACCAGTCGCCTTCGCCGCCGCCGGTGTAGGTCTGCCAGAACCAACCTTGGGCGTCATAACCGATGAACAGACCGCTGCCGGGATCGTTGTATCCCAGATAGAAGCCGAATCGATTTGCCGAGCCTTCCTGCGGAGACTTGATGGTGGCGTGGAAGGAACCGGCCTTGGAGAAGTCGTAGTCCGTGCCCCAGATGGCCACGGCAGGCCAGTCATTGGCTGCGCTCGGGTTCGCCGCCGCATTGCCGTGCGCCGCAGTGGACTTGAAGTGCAGCCAGCCGTCCTCCATCGCCAGGATCTCTCCGCCCTTGGCTATGTTGGCGTCGATGGTCCAGCCTTCCACGGCATCTGTCGCGGCATCGGCCGAGGAATCGGCTGCGGAATCATTCTGGACTGCGGGAGTCTGGGTGGAAGCATCGTCGTTGATCTTCTGGATCTGGCTCGCCAAGGATTGTATGTCGGCATCAGTGAGAGGTGAGGCGAACGCCGTCCCTCCACTGCCCATACACGTCAGGGCTAGCGCTGTCGCCAGCGCCACTGATATCGTCTTTTTCATTAACTATATTTTCCTTGATCTCTTCATCGAGGTGGAACAGGTGCCATCATCATTGAAAAATAAAGCATCTGTAATTACGTGAAGATACTTTACAAGAAGAATTCTCCAAGCGCAATCTGAGGCGGTTCCCAGTTGTGTGCGCCGGGTCGTGTGCGCCAGGTTGCACAAGCCTACTCAACGAAGCATCCTCGCCATTAGACCGAAGCTTTGCGCCACTGACAGGCGGCGACCGTGGCGACTTGTCGACCGACCCGAGGTTTTGCTGCGCTGAAAAGCCATGACCGAAGCATTCCTCCCACCCGACCGAGATATTGCCCCGCTGAC
>NZ_JFAG01000022.1:0-39435 GCF_006408915.1 Bifidobacterium sp. UTCIF-1 | reverse complement strand
GACCCTCTCCATGCCATGGAGATGCGCTACCAGCTGCGCTATAGCCCCGTGTCCAATGTGTTTTCCGTTTTGGACCTCGTATACATTACGACGAGTTTGCGTTTAAGGCAACATTCGGTGTGTCGCGCCATTACATGCCTGTAATTTGCGGCTCCACCTCAGCGTTCACGCTCCCAAGCATCCGTGTCGGCGATGGCAGGACCATGATTATAATCCATGAGGCGCCAGCGCACGGTCTCCCCGTTCTCGTCGGTCACGTCCATCGGCACCAGACGCACCCAGTGGGCATTGCGCATGGACACCACCGAAGCGAACGTGTCATCCACACGGCTCAGACCGAGTAGTGTCTGGAGGGTCTGCGCGATCCACGCACCGTGTGAGAAGACGAACAGGTCGGTGTCGAGGCCAGCACGCGTGGACCAGTCGTTCAATGCTTCGACGCCGCGCTCCCCCACATGCTCCTTGGGTTCGGCGCCATATTTCAGCTCCCCGCCGCGATGTTCCATCCATGAACGGAAATCCTTGGGATAACGTTCTGCCAATTCAGATACGGCATGTCCATCCCAGTCGCCGAAGCTGCGTTCGCGCACACGCGGATCATCATGCACTTCCGCTCCGTCCAGCGCATCAGCAAAAGCCTGTGCAGTGTCATGTGCACGGGAGAGATCGGAGCATACGATGATGCAACGATCGGTTTCCGGCCGACGATCCACATACAGGTCCTTCAGCGCCGCAGCAGTCTGACGAGCCTGCCACTGCCCTACGGCATCCAGCGGAATATCCACCTGCCCCTGAAGCCTGTGTTCCGCGTTATAGGACGTGCGTCCATGTCGGACCAGAAAAATAGAGCGAACATGCTGAAGTGCCATGGAACAGTCCTTACCTGTCTTAGACGTGCCGATATCACAAGTCGTATGCAGCGTATGCATGTGGCGGCATGACCATCGTCAACTGCCGCCACAACATCATTGTAGGTCTCTGGGCGACAGTCTCGTCATTCGTCGCCCAGAGAAGCATGAGCATCTATCCGCGAATCATCCTCATGATGTGCAGCGGTTTCGGGATGCTCGAGCTGGAGGTCGATGGACTCGCAATCCTTCCACAGCCGTTCCAGACCATAGAATTCGCGAGCCTCATCGTGCATGACGTGGATGACGAAGTCACCGTAGTCGAGCAGCACCCATTGGCCTTCGGTCAGTCCCTCGCGTGAGCGAGGCTGGCGACCGTCGCATTTGAGATACAGATCCTTCTCGATCTCCTCGGCCACGGCCAATACCTGACGCTCGTTGGAGGCGCCGGCAATCATCATGATATCGGTGATGCCCAATAGATCTGCCACGTCAAAGGCCACGATATCGGTGGCCTTGAGTCGGTCAGCGGCTTCTGCGGCGACACGTACAGCGTTGATGGAATCCTGCAATGCCGGCATTGATCAGCGCTCCCAGGCGGGCTTCCAGCCCTCGACGTTATGCTGCGTGTTCTCGGAATACACCATCGTGTCGTCGGGCACTGGATGGCGCACCACGGAGCCGGCTCCGGTGGTCACATTGTCACCCACCTGCACCGGAGCGACGAACAGGTTGCCGGCGCCCACATGGCAGCCGGAACCAATGGTGGTGCGGTTCTTATGCACGCCGTCGTAGTTGGCGGTGATGGTGCCGCCGCCGATGTTGGTGTGGTCGCCGAGCTGGGCATCGCCCACATAGCTCAGATGCGGCACCTTGGTGCCGTTGCCGATGTGCGCCTTCTTCATCTCCACGAAGGCGCCGGCCTTGGCGTCCTCGCCGAATTCGTTGCCCTGACGCAGATACGTCCACGGTCCGATATTGGTTCGCGCGCCGATGTGGGATTCCTGCACGCGCGAGCGCTCCACCACCGCGCCGTCATCGACCGTGGCGTCAATCAATGTGGTGTACGGGCCGACGACAACGTCCTCGCCGATCACCGTGTGTCCCTGCAGGAAGGAACCAGGCAGAATGGTGGCATCGCGCCCGATCTTGACGTCATCCTCGATCCACGTGGTTTCCGGGTCGAGAATGGTCACGCCCTCATGCATCCACCGTTCGCAGACGCGACGGTTGTAGGTCTTGGCAAGGGCGGCAAGCTGTACGCGATCGTTCACCCCCTCCACGGTGAGCGGATCGGGAGCCGCGAATGCGCCGACCTTGCCGGCGGCCTTGGCGGTTTCCAATGCATCGGTCAGGTAGAACTCGCCTTGGGCATTGTTCGATTTGAGCCCGGCGATGGCCTCGCTGAGCACCGAAGCCTCGAATACATAGACCGAGGTGTTCACTTCCTGCACCGCGAGTTCGCTGCGGTTGGCGTCTTTCTGCTCGACGATGCGCAGCACGTTGCCTTCGCGGTCACGGATGATGCGGCCATAACCAGTGGGGTCGTCAAGAATCGTGGTGAGCACGGTGGCACCATCACCGGAAGCAATGTGGAACTCCACCAGCTTGCGCAGCGTGTCGCTGTCCAGCAACGGCATGTCCGACGCGGCGATCAGCACAGGACCATCGAGCTCCCCCTCTGCGGCAAGTTGAGCCATGGCGCATTGCACTGCACGACCGGTGCCGGGGATGTCGTCCTGATGGACAATGGTCACGTTCCCATCGTATGAACGTGCCGCCTCGGCCACGCGCTCGGCTTGGAAGTGGACGACCACGGCGAGTGTGTCCGGATTCAGCGCGGACACCGAGTCCATCACACGGTTGAGGAAGGTCTTGCCGGCGAAGGTATGCAATACCTTCGGCTTGTTGGAACGCATGCGGGTGCCCTCGCCCGCGGCGAGGATGATGGCTGCGGATAATGCCATAAGTGACGTATTCCCTTCGAGTCGGAATAACTGATGCTATTGCAAACAATCTAAAACAATAGACGGAAAAACAATGAACGGCCACCCGAATGTCGAGCGGCCGTCAATCGCTCCCCCACCTGGACTCGAACCAAGACAAAGGGTTCCAAAGACCCGTGTGCTGCCATTACACCATGGGGGAATCGTGGGTTTATGACCCACAAGTGTTCATTTATACCATATGTTCGGCATTTGTCGAAAGGGCACGTCATGTCGCGCCCTCAAACACGTGTCATAGCGGACCATCCGCCGCGACACGCCTGATGCCGACGCGTCGCGGAAACGAGAGCCGACTGCGCTGCGTGAACCGCAGCCAACAGCCTCGCCTCCGCAACCGGCGACTTCTGTTTCACCCTCAGGCGAAGAGGAAGCCCTGACCGTGATGTTCCGGGTAGGTGTCGAACAGTTCGGCGACCGAACCATCCTCGAACACCGCTCGGATGGCGCTGGCTAGCAGCGGAGCGATGGACAGTACCGTCAATCCATCCCAGCGCTTCTCCTCGGGAATCGGAACCGTGTCGGTCAGCACCACTTCGCGTGCGCCACAATCCTTCAGTCGTTCGACCGCCGGACCGGAAAGCACGCCATGCGTGGCCACTACAGTCACCGACTTCGCTCCAGCCTCCTGCAGCACGTGGCACGCCCCCACGATGGTGCCGGCCGTGTCGATCAGATCGTCGACCAGAACACAGTCCTTGCCCTTTACGTCACCGACGACTCGGTTGGCGACCGCGCGGTTCGGGCGGGTGATGTCGCGTGTCTTGTGCACGAACGCCAGAGGACCACCGCCAAGTCGTTGAGCCCACTGCTCGGCCACGCGGATACGACCCGCATCCGGGGACACGACGGTCACATTGTCGAGCTGTCCACGGAATCGGTCGCGGATGTAATCGACCAGCACCGGCATGGCGATGAGATGGTCGACCGGACCGTCGAAGAAGCCCTGGGACTGTGCGGCGTGAAGGTCCACCGACATGATGCGGTCGGCGCCTGCGGTCTTGAGCAGGTCGAAGACCAGACGGCAGGAGATGGGCTCACGACCGCGATGCTTCTTGTCCTGACGGGAGTATCCCAGCAACGGGCACACGGCGGTAATGGATCGTGCCGAAGCTCGTTTCAGCGCATCGATCATGATGAGCTGCTCCATAATCGCCTTGTTGATCGGCTTATAGTGGCTTTGCAGCACGAAGACGTCGGCGCCTCGCACCGATTCGGTGTACCGCACATACATCTCGCCGTTCGCGAAATCGTATGCCGTGGTCTCCAGCAAATCGATGCCAAGCTGTTGTGCAACATCTTCGGCCAGTTTCGGATGGATTCTTCCCGTAACGAGAATCAGGTTCTTATCAGGCTTCCCCTCAAGGATTGCGCTCACCATTACTCCCAACGTGTGGTCTCGCTGATGCACATTCCAGCATAGCTGCTCTTGAAGACCGCGATACACGCCGGCGTCGCCTGTTGTTCACCGAGCCGACAACTATCGCCGAAACAATCCGGGCAGACAGCATGGACGCATATGACCATCGAGACGTTTCCTTACTTGTGGTACAGACTCACCCGTTCGTATTTGGGCTCACAGCATACGTTGATGCCGAGTTTGCGGTAGAGCGCCTCATCCGCCGCGGAGATGATGACCGAGAAGAAGGCGTCACAGCCCCGGAGCTGTTCAAGACCGGCGATGACCTGTGCGCCCACCGTGCTGGTGGCGCTGGTGATGGACAGCGCGATCAGCGTCTCGTCGGAATGCAGACGCCGGTTCGTGCTATGCAGGTGTTCGGTCTTCAATCGGCAGATCGGCTCGATCGCCGCATCATCGATGACGAGGACATCGTCATCCACCCCGGTAATCGCCTTGAGCGCATTCATCAGCAAAGCACTTGCCGCACCGAGCAATTCTCCGGTTTTGCCGGTCACCACACGGCCATCCGGCAGCACCATCGCTCCGGCAGGCGCCCCGGTGTCGGACTCCTTGGCGAGCGCCACCTTGCGGGCAGGCGACAGATCAGGGGTCACGCCAGCCTTGTTCATAATCGACCGCAAGCGTTCCACCTGTTCTTCCCCGGCACCGGTACGCTTGAACCGCACTGCCGCATCGAAGAAACGTCGCACGATTTCCATGCGGGCCGCCTCTCGGCACACATCATCGTCCACGATGGCGTATCCGACCATGTTGACGCCCATGTCGGTGGGACTTTGGTACGGGCTCTCCCCCATGATCCGCTCCATCATGGCCTTGAGCACGGGGAACGCCTCGACGTCGCGGTTGTAGTTGACGGTGGTCTCGCCGTGGGCCTCAAGGTGGAACGGGTCGATGATGTTGGCGTCGTCCAGATCGACGGTGGCGGCCTCGTAGGCGATGTTGACCGGATGATTCAGCGGCAGGTTCCATACGGGGAACGTCTCGTATTTGGCGTATCCGGCGTCGATGCCACGCTGATGCTCGTGGTACAGCTGGGAAAGGCATGTGGCGAGTTTGCCGGAACCCGGGCCGGGGGCCGTCACCACGACCAACGGACGGCTGGTCTCCACGTAATCGTTCTTGCCGTAGCCTTCGGCCGACACGATATGCTCGATGTCGTGCGGGTACCCGGCAATCGGATAATGCAGATAGCAGGTGACCCCCAGCTGCGCGAGACGGTGACGGTAGGCGTCGGCTGCGGGCTGGCCGGCGTACTGGGTCAGTACCACGGAGCCGACCAGCATGCCATGCGAACGGAACACGTCGATAAGGCGGAGCACATCTTCGTCATACGTGATGCCCAAGTCACCGCGCATCTTGGCCTTCTCGATATGATTGGCGTTGACGGCGATGACGATCTCGACCTCGTCCGTAAGGCTTTGGAGCATCCGGAATTTCACATCCGGCTCGAAACCGGGCAGCACGCGCGACGCATGGTAATCGTCGAACAGCTTGCCGCCGAATTCCAGATACAGCTTGCCACCGAACTGAGCGATGCGTTTCTTGATATTGTCGGCCTGAAGAGCGATGTATTTCTCGTTGTCGAATCCCTGGTGCATGGAGGTCGGCTTCTCTTTCCTTCACAGCGTCATGAACGGCAAAATTATACCGGAAAAGTCCTGAAGCCACACACCCCGACCGCGTCCTCAAACGCCTCGAACCACGTTTCCATCCCCCCCTATGCAGTGGGTTCTGCAGTGGTTTCTGCAGCAATACCCAGTGTTTCCTCGGCAAACAAAAACAGCAGGCACCTGAAGATCTCCTTGCCAGGGGTGTATGTGGCTGAGGGATGCGGAGCCCACACGAAACAGAGCCGTCTGGCGGAGCAGGCCATAGTCGCACGCCAACTGGTCCGCCAAAGCCGACGTACGACATCCGACACTCATCCGCCACTCAACATCCGGCGCACCCCGACAATCCGACCATCCCAACCCACCAACTAGCCCACGGCAACAACAGGAACCGCGTAATTCGTGTCCCGTTACAGAATCCATTGTTTTCTTTTCTACGAAATCGCAGAATGCCTATGCCGTCTGCTTTACATTCACATATACGCAAACACCTTATGGCCATCGTCGCTCTAGCCCGCTCACTTGGAACTTATCCGGACTCACTCTGCATCGAAGAAATCGCTGTCGATAGCCTTAATCTCATACACCGTTTTCACTCCAACGCCCACGTTGCATTCAATCATCAGCTTTGCGAGAGTCAATCCATCAATGAGCACGACGCTGATATCGCTGGACCGCATTCTCTCATCAACGTATCGTCGCGCCTCCTCTGAAAACCGCGATGTCGTGATAAACACGCCTTTGTTGGCACCATTGCCTACAAGGGCGCCAACAAACCCTTGAATGTCAGGTCGTCCCACAACATGTTCGGTATTCCAGCGCTTAGCTTGAATATACACGGAATCCAGTCCCAGCCTATCGAGACGGACCACGCCGTCTATCCCGCCATCCCCACTTTTCTTGGTCACTTCACCGGTGGTCTTAGACAGGTCTCCGTATCCAAGGCTCAGCACCAATCGCGTCACCAACCGTTCGAAAAAATAAGGATCGTTATCCATGATGCGGTCGAGCAACTCCGCAGCAAGCGCTTCATTGAGTTGCTCTGATGCGGTTTCCATCAAGTCCTCTGGAGTGGCCTCCTCAGACTGATATGCGTTATCGGGCTTCAATGTAGATGACGTTTCCTTCGCATCAACCGTTTTGCTTCGGTATCCCTTTTCCCAAGCCAAAAAGGCGGGCACGGTCTCAAGATCGGCCAGAGTGATAACGCCCTCATGCTGTTGCAGGAATTCGCGCCCGGCATCGGTGATACGATACGTTCCGCGCTTGCTCCCCTTTTCCACCAGCTGTGCCTTGTGTAAATCGGTCAGCCCCCATCCGACACGGTTTGCGATGCGAGGCTGTCCACTTTTCAGCATTTCGTTTTGCTCATCCACTGTCATCGCAAATGCTGCAATCACTGCTGTACGAATGTTTCTGGCGTCCTTCAGTTGTCCATCGGCGAGCTCAAGCAAAATCGGACGCAATGTCTGGTCCCATGTCGGCATCGTCATGGCCATCCCTTTCCGTTCTGTTATCAGATTCGAGCAATAGCATACCAACGCCGTATGGTGTGCATCAGTAGATTGCACTGCAGGTATTTTGTGCATCGGTAAGACGCGTTGCAGGTATTTTGTGCTTTTATACAGAGCTTTTCGTGCCATACAAATACACAAAATACCTGCACCTTCATTTCAAGGTACTATTTCACCTGCATTTCACTGCGTAACTGTACCTGTATTACCTGCAAGCGGCCGTGAGAATCGGTGAAGTCGGTTTCGGGCGGAGCTTCGACGACATGTTTTACCTGCAAAATGTTCGGATCGGGATGCCGCCCACCCTCGTTGCAGGTATAACAGTGCCAAATACGCGGAAGAAAGCCACTCACCGCTGTCTCCAATATGCGGAGGGACCGCGCGGAGCCAGTTTTCCGTCTTCAGTTGATCAGTATTCCGGAAAGCGTAAAGACCAGTCGCATAGCTGATCGCGCACGCGATGATGCTACACGAAGGAACCATACGGCCCCTTGCGCCCCGCACCGAAGATTCGAATGGTTTCTCATGCAAAGCCACGAGAATACGAATAAGGCTCCGGCCTGCGACATTAATCGCATCGGCCGGAGCCTTATAGATTCGCGTGTCTCCATCCCGATATTTCACGAAAAAGCCGCTAAACCCACATGAATACCATGACCGAGGAGCAACAACGAGGACGCCCCATCATCACATGTCGCTCCAGGGAATGATCGAATGATGTGTGCGTCCTCTAGGCGCACCGAAGGAAGCGGTACAAAAGGTACCGCGACTGAGGAGCAACGCCGAGGACGCTCCATCATTCGATTATTCCCATTCGATGGTTGCCGGGGGCTTGGAAGTGCAATCCAGCACCACGCGGTTGATCTGGCGGCATTCATTGGTGATGCGCGTGGAGATGGTGGCCAGAACATCGTAGGGGACGCGAGCCCAGTCGGCGGTCATGGCATCCTCGGAGCTCACCGGGCGGAGAACAATAGGAGAACCATAGGTACGTTCGTCGCCTTGGACGCCGACGGAGTGGACGTCGGCGAGCAGCACAACCGGGCACTGCCAGATATCGCGGTCGAGACCTGCCTTGGTGAGCTCCTCGCGGGCGATGGCGTCGGCTTCGCGCAGAAGGTCCAGACGCTCCTTGGTAATCTCGCCGATGATGCGGATGCCGAGGCCCGGGCCGGGGAACGGCTGGCGCCAGACGATCTCGTCCGGCAAGCCGAGCTCGGTGCCGATGGCGCGCACCTCGTCCTTGAAGAGGGTGCGCAACGGCTCGATGAGCTGGAACTTGATGTCCTTGGGCAGACCACCGACGTTGTGGTGGCTCTTGATGTTCGCCGCGCCGTCACCGCCGCCGGACTCGACGACGTCCGGGTAGAGGGTGCCCTGCACGAGGAATTTGACTTCCTTGCCGCGGGCGCCGGCCTCCTCAAGCACCTGCTGCTGAGCCTTCTCGAAGGTGCGGATGAACTTCTCGCCGATGATCTTGCGCTTGCGCTCCGGCTCGGAGACGCCCTTCAGAGCGGTGAGGAAGTCGTCGGCTGCGTCCACGGTAATCAGGCGGATGCCGGTGGCCTCGACGAAGTCATGCTTGACCTGCTCGACCTCGCCCTTCCTGAGCAGGCCGTGGTCGACGAACACGCAGGTGAGCTGGTCGCCGATGGCCTTGTGCACGAGAGCGGCGGCCACAGCGGAGTCCACGCCGCCGGACAGACCGCAGATCACTTCGGCGTCGCCGACCTTTTCACGGATCTTCTTCACCTGATCGTCGATGATGCTCGAGGCGTTCCAATCGTCGGGTAGCGCGGCGCAGCGGTGCAGGAAGTTCTCGATGAGCTGCTGGCCGAGCGGCGAATGCTTGACCTCGGGATGCCACTGCACGCCGTACAGCTTGCGGGATTCGTCCGCCATGGCAGCCACGGGGGCGCCCTCGGTATGGGCGAGCACCTCGAAGCCTGCCGGGGCCTGTTCGACGGCCACGCCGTGGCTCATCCAAGTGGTCTGCCCGGCCGGGGAACCGGCGAGGATGCCCTCGGCCTCGTCCACGACGGCCTCGGTCTTGCCGTACTCGCCCAAGGCGGCCTTGTCCACCTTGCCACCGAGCTCGTAGGCCATGACCTGGAAGCCGTAGCAGATGCCGAGCACGGGTACACCGGACTCGAACACCTTAGTATCTATGGTCGGAGCACCGGGCTCGAACACGGAGGCCGGGCCGCCGGAAAGAATGATTGCCTTGGGATCCTTGGCCAGGATCTCATCGACGGGCATGGAATGAGGGACCAGCTCGGAATAGACGCCAGCCTCACGCACACGGCGGGCGATGAGCTGGGCATACTGGGCGCCGAAGTCGACGACGAGCACAGGACCGTTTGCCATTGATATTCCCCTAACGTTCATTGGGATTTTACGTGGGTTGCAACACACCGATTATCACCGGTCAAGCAGACAAGCCCGACACGCATAAAACTATGTGCGAAATACGAACAAACTACATAGATGCAAGAAACAACACGCCGATATTAACTTTGTTAAATCGAACGTGCGAATACTGCCCCAAAAGCAGATTTGACGCGGTTTTACGCCATTTTCAGCACTGGAGCCGTCAAAAGACATAGTGACAATCAATCGTGAAAAGCACACAAATAGTGCTATTTTCATAACAATTTCGAACACACCCGCAAGAAATCGTTCAAAAGTCGTGTTGTCCTCGTACCATAACGAGTGATTGGAAGCGGAAACCCTTGTGCCGCAAGGAACTGGGGCCCGCGACCGAACAGAAATAATCAATCGCACGGATACGTGCAGGAGTACAGGAGTACACATGACGAGTCCTGTTATTGGCACCCCTTGGAAGAAGCTCAACGCTCCGGTTTCCGAGGAAGCCCTCGAAGGCGTTGACAAGTACTGGCGCGCTGCCAACTACCTGTCCATCGGCCAGATTTATCTGCGTTCCAACCCGCTGATGAAGGAGCCTTTCACTCGCGAAGACGTGAAGCACCGTCTGGTGGGCCACTGGGGCACCACTCCGGGCCTGAACTTCCTCATCGGCCACATCAACCGCTTCATCGCTGACCACGGCCAGAACACCGTGATCATCATGGGCCCGGGCCACGGCGGCCCTGCCGGCACCTCCCAGTCCTACCTGGACGGCACCTACACCGAGACCTTCCCGAAGATCACCAAGGATGAGGCTGGTCTGCAGAAGTTCTTCCGTCAGTTCTCCTACCCGGGCGGCATCCCGTCCCACTTCGCTCCGGAGACCCCGGGCTCCATCCACGAAGGTGGCGAGCTGGGCTACGCTCTGTCCCACGCTTACGGTGCCATCATGGACAACCCGAGCCTGTTCGTCCCGGCCATCGTCGGCGACGGCGAAGCTGAGACCGGTCCTCTGGCCACCGGCTGGCAGTCCAACAAGCTCGTGAACCCGCGCACCGATGGTATCGTGCTGCCGATCCTGCACCTCAACGGCTACAAGATCGCCAACCCGACCATCCTGTCCCGCATCTCCGACGAAGAGCTGCACGAGTTCTTCCACGGCATGGGCTACGAGCCGTACGAGTTCGTCGCCGGCTTCGACGATGAGGACCACATGTCCATCCACCGCCGCTTCGCCGAGCTGTGGGAGACCATCTGGGATGAGATCTGCGACATCAAGGCCACCGCTCAGACCGACAACGTGCACCGTCCGTTCTACCCGATGCTGATCTTCCGCACCCCGAAGGGCTGGACCTGCCCGAAGTACATCGACGGCAAGAAGACCGAAGGCTCCTGGCGTTCCCACCAGGTGCCGCTGGCTTCCGCCCGCGACACCGAGGCCCACTTCGAAGTCCTCAAGAACTGGCTCGAGTCCTACAAGCCGGAAGAGCTCTTCGACGCCAACGGCGCCGTCAAGGACGACGTCCTGGCCTTCATGCCGAAGGGTGAGCTGCGTATCGGTGCCAACCCGAACGCCAACGGTGGTGTGATCCGCGACGACCTGAAGCTGCCGAACATCGAAGACTACGCCGTCAAGGAAGTCGAGAAGTACGGCCACGGCTGGGGTCAGCTCGAAGCCACCCGTCGTCTCGGTGTCTACACCCGCGACATCATCAAGAACAACCCGCACGACTTCCGCATCTTCGGACCGGATGAGACCGCTTCCAACCGTCTGCAGGCTTCCTACGAAGTCACCAACAAGCAGTGGGATGCCGGCTACATCTCCGACGAGGTCGACGAGCACATGCACGTCTCCGGCCAGGTCGTCGAGCAGCTCTCCGAGCACCAGATGGAAGGCTTCCTCGAGGGCTACCTGCTGACCGGTCGTCACGGCATCTGGAGCTCCTACGAGTCCTTCGTGCACGTGATCGACTCCATGCTGAACCAGCACGCCAAGTGGCTTGAGGCTACCGTCCGCGAGATTCCGTGGCGTAAGCCGATCGCCTCCATGAACCTGCTGGTCTCCTCCCACGTGTGGCGTCAGGACCACAACGGCTTCTCCCACCAGGATCCGGGTGTCACCTCACTGCTGCTGAACAAGTGCTTCCACAACGACCACGTCATCGGCATCTACTTCGCCACCGATGCGAACATGCTGCTGGCCATCGCCGAGAAGTGCTACAAGTCCACCAACAAGATCAACGCCATCATCGCCGGCAAGCAGCCGGCCGCCACTTGGCTGTCCCTCGACGAAGCTCGTGCCGAGCTCGAGAAGGGTGCCGCCGCTTGGGATTGGGCTTCCACCGCGAAGTCCAACGACGAGGCTGAGATCGTGCTTGCCGCCGCTGGCGATGTCCCAACCCAGGAGATCATGGCCGCTTCCGACAAGCTGAAGGAACTCGGCATCAAGTTCAAGGTCGTCAACGTGGTTGACCTGCTCGCTCTGCAGTCCGCCAAGGAGAACGACGAGGCCCTGTCCGACGAGGAGTTCGCCGACATCTTCACCGCCGACAAGCCGGTGCTGTTCGCGTACCACTCCTACGCTCACGACGTGCGCGGCCTGATTTACGATCGCCCGAACCACGACAACTTCAACGTCCACGGCTACGAGGAGGAAGGCTCCACCACCACCCCGTACGACATGGTTCGTGTGAACGAGATCGATCGTTACGAGCTGACCGCTGAGGCTCTGCGCATGATCGACGCCGACAAGTACGCCGCCAAGATCGACGAGCTCGAGAAGTTCCGTGACGAGGCCTTCCAGTTCGCTGTCGACAACGGCTACGATCACCCGGACTACACCGACTGGGTGTACTCCGGCCTGAACACCTCCGAGAAGGGTGCCGTCACCGCTACCGCCGCAACCGCTGGCGACAACGAGTGAGACACTGTTTCGGCAGTGCTAGCCTAACGGCATAACAGAAAAGCCCGGGACTTTGGTTCCGGGCTTTTCTGTTACCTTGTACCGCATGAACGCCATACATCGACGCCATACATCGACCAATCGCCTCCAAGACCGCTCCCCTGTACTCCACACTCCCCCGTGTGCCACGCTCCCCGTGTACCCATCTCGCATGCGCGCGCCGGAACAAGCAAGCCACCGCACCGCCACAAAAACGAAATCACGCCAAACAGCAGCAATCACCAGTACAATGATGTGTGGTTCCAATCATGTGAGTATCAAAGGAGACGAACATCGTGACCGTAACCCGTGTTTACATCGCCAGCCCGGAAGGCGCCAATGGACGCAACGTAGTGGCCTACGGCGTACTCAATGCCCTGACTTCAAAGTACAAGACGATGGTGTTCCGCCCGGCGGTATCCAACCATGACGATTTCACACCCGTGCTGCTTTCCGCCTCGAACGCGGGACTCGGCGTGGCGCTCTCCACCGGACTGGATATCCACAAGGTTCGCGCGGACAAAGAGACCGCCCGTGGCGACATCGTCGGCGCGTTCAATGACGCTATGGACGTCTCCCGCGCGGATGCCGCGCTGATCGTAGGCACCGACAAGTCCCATGTCAACGATCCGACCACCTATGAGTTCAACGCCAATGTCGCCGCGGACCTGCAGGCCGGCGTATTCCTGACAATCGCCACCATCGATCGTTGGCCACACGAGCTCGATGAAACGGTCAAGCTGTCCATCGAGGGCATGGAAGCCGCCGGTAACAAGGTGCTCGGCATCTTCGTCACCGGATGCGAGCCGCGTCACGCCGTATCCGTCAAGGAGGCACTCGCCAAGTACGGGCTGCCGGTCTGGACCCTGCCGCAGGTATCCTTCACCGACGAGTCCAACAAGAACCTCGCTTTGGAGACTTTCCGCAAGTATGTGCCTACCGAAGAGGTCCTGGCCGCGCTGGATGTGGATGCCGAAGCCCCCATCACACCGTATGCCTTCCAATTCGGTCTGCTGGGCAAAGCCAAGACCAACAAGAAGACCATCGTGCTGCCCGAAGGCGAAGAAGACCGCATCATCAAGGCGGCGAACTACCTGCTTGAACGCGAGATCGTCAACCTCATCATCGTCGGCGACAAGGATGCAATCCTGGCACGCGGCAAGGAGCTGGGCCTCGATTACCTCGACCGCGCCCGCTTCCAGGCTATGGACGATGAGAACATCCTCAATCCCATGGTGGCCAAACTCTGCGAGCTGCGTGCCAAGAAGGGCATGACCGAGGAACAGGCGCGTCAGCAGCTGGCCGATGCCAGCTACTTCGGCACCATGCTTGTCGTGATGGGTTACGCGGACGGTCTGGTTTCCGGATCGATCAACTCCACCGCCAATACCGTGCGTCCCGCCTTGCAGGTCATCAAGACCAAACCAGGCCAGAAACTGGTCTCCGGCGCATTCCTCATGTGCTTCAAGAACCATGTGGCCGTATTCGCCGACTGCGCCATCAACCTCAATCCGGATGCCGAGCAGCTCTCCGAAATCGCTTTGCAGTCCGCCGAGACCGCCCGCGCGTTCGGCATCGACCCGAAGGTCGGCATGCTGTCCTATTCGACGCTCGGCTCCGGCAAAGGCCCGGATGTCGATGTGGTGGAGGAAGCGACGAGGCTGCTCAAGGAGAAGGCCCCCGATCTGCCGGTGGTCGGGTCCATCCAGTTCGATGCCGCATGGTCCCCCACTGTGGCTGCAACCAAGGCCAAGGGCAATGACGTCGCCGGACACGTCAACGTGTTCGTGTTCCCGGATCTGTGCGCAGGCAACATCGGCTACAAGGCGGTGCAACGCTCCTCCGGCGCGCTGGCCATCGGCCCGGTGCTTCAGGGATTGAACAAGCCGGTCAACGATCTGTCCCGCGGCGCCCTGGTTCAGGACATCATCAACACCATCGCCCTGACCGCCATCGAAGCGCAGTAGTTTGTAGCAAGCAACGAGTATTCTAAACAACGGTAACCCGTGTGCTCACGGGAACAAACGAATCACAATGGAGGATGCCCACAATGGCGAAAACCGTCCTTGTCATCAATTCCGGTTCCAGCTCGATCAAGTACCAGCTGGTTGATCTCGAGTCCGGCGAAGGTATCGCTTCCGGTCTCGTCGAGAAGATCGGCGAACCGATTGACGGCCACTACAAGCACGAGTACAACGGCGAGAAGCATGAACTCGAAGAGCCGATTCACGACCACGAGCAGGGTCTGAAGCGCGTGCTCGGCTTCTTCAAGGAGTATGGCCCGGACCTGTCCGAAGCCGGCATCGTGGCAGTCGGCCACCGTGTGGTGCAGGGCGGCTCCATCTTCCCGAAGCCGGCACTGGTCACCGACAAGACCATCAACCAGGTCAAGGATCTGGCCGTGCTCGCCCCGCTGCACAACGGCCCGGAAGCCAAGGGTGCCGAAGTCATGCGCTCCCTCCTGCCGGATGTGCCGCAGATCTTCGTGTTCGACTCCTCCTTCTTCTTCCAGCTGCCGAAGGCCGCCAGCACCTACGCGCTGAACAAGGACATCGCCGAGCAGTACCACATCCGCCGTTACGGCGCTCACGGCACTTCCCACGAGTACATCTCCTCCGTGGTGCCGGAAGTCATCGGCAAGCCGGCTGAGGGCCTCAAGCAGATTGTGCTGCACATCGGCAACGGTGCCTCCGCCTCCGCCGAAATCTCCGGCAAGCCGGTCGAGACCTCCATGGGCCTGACCCCGCTTGAGGGTCTGGTCATGGGTGGCCGTACCGGTGACATCGACCCGGCCGTGGTCTTCCACCTGATCCGCAACGCTCACATGAACGTGGATGAGCTGGATGCCCTGTTCAACAAGCGTTCCGGCATGATGGGCATGACCGGTTTCGGCGACCTGCGCGAAGTGCACCGTCTGGTGTCCGAAGGCAACGAGGACGCCAAGCTTGCACTCGACGTCTACGTGCACCGCATCGTGAGCTACATCGGCAACTACACCTACCAGATGGGCGGCTGCGATGTGATCACCTTCACCGCTGGTGTTGGCGAGAACGATGACATCGTGCGCAAGATGGTGTGCGACAAGCTCGCTCCGTTCGGTGTCAAGCTGGATGAGGAGAAGAACGCCACCCGCTCCAAGCAGCCGCGCGTCATCTCCACCCCGGACTCCTCCGTGATCATCGCCGTGATTCCGACCAACGAGGAGCTGGCCATCGCCCGCAAGTCCGCCGCCATCGCCGAGGCCGGCGAAGACACCTACGGCAACCAGTTCGCCAAGTGAATTGTTGATTCGCCGGTACGGCTGAGCCAGTCATAACGGCTGGAATGATGGAGGGCTTTGACGTGTTACACGTCAAAGCCCTCCATTCGTTTTATGCGTATTCTAAAACGGATTCTGGGCATATCCGTATCACGAAAAAGCCGAAAACGGCCCCCAACTGATACGCATATGCCCAGAACAGCGATATATAGGCAACACCAATCACGCCAGCATACCGCTCCACATTCCCACGAAGTCGGGCAGGGTCTTGCGGGTGGTGGCCACATCGATGATCTGGACGTCCGGAATACGCAATCCCAGCATCGCCGCAAATGTGGCCATGCGGTGATCGGCATAGGTCTCCATGACGGCACCATGCAATGCACCCACAGGCACGGGTTCGATGCGCAGCCCATCAGGTAATTCCTCGGCCTCTCCTCCGACGCGGCTGATCTCATTGACGAGCGCTTCCAGCCGATTCGTCTCATGGCCGCGCAGATGACCGATGCCCACCATATCGGTCGGGGCATCCGCGAACACCAGTATCGCGGCCAATGACGGCGCGATTTCCCCTGCCGCTGTCAGATCGAACGTACCCAGACCATGAACCGTGCCGTCAGAGGCCACTTCACAGTATCGAATACCGTCAATCACCGGGAATGATACCGTGGCGCCCATCTGCTCCAGATACCCGGGCAGCAAACCTCCCGGCTGCGTGGTGGTCTCCGGCCAATGCGGCACGCGCACAACGCCACCGGCGATCAATGCAGCGCCAAGGAAAGGCGCAGCATTGGACAGATCAGGCTCGACCGTCACCGTATCCGGCAATTGCAATGAACGAGATTCCACAGTCCACGTGCGTGCAGCTTCATTAGCATCAATCGTCCCGCCTGCCGCGACCACATCGGCCACAGTCATGCGAATATGCGGCAGACTCGGAGTCTTCTCCCCCGTATGCCGCAGTATCAGACCTCCCGGCAATCGTGAGCCGATCAACAGCAAACCGGAAATGAACTGGGAGGAACCGGAGGAATCAATGCTGACCTGAGCAGGATTTCGCGGCAACGTCGCGGGCGGCGTGATTGTGAACGGCAGTTTGCCGATCTCGCCGTGGTACTCCACGGTGGCGCCCAGCTGCTCCAATCCGTCCAATACCGGCTTCATCGGGCGGGCATACGCCTGCTCATCGCCATCGAAATGCACAGGTCCATCAGCGAACAAGGCCAATCCCGGCACGAAGCGCATCACCGTACCGGCAAGTCCGCAAAACAGATCGACATTGCCGTGGAATCGGCCATGCGACGGCGGAATCACCGTCACCGTGGTCTCGACGTCGGTGTCGACTTCACAACGCACGCCCAGCGATTCTAGCGCCTTCATCATCAAGTCGGTGTCACGAGAGCGAAGAAGACCAATGAGACGCACCGGCATCGAGCCCAACGCCGCGAGAATCAGGTAACGGTTCGACAATGATTTGCTACCTGGGATGGTCACCGTCGCATTCAACGGCTGGGCGGCAAAAGGCGCAGGCCAAAGATTCATGTGTTCTGTCATATCAGCCAATGTATCAAGCCTGAAGCATGCAAGAACAGCTGTGTCCAACATGGTGTCGGAATCACAGCCGTGTGTTGTAGCGCCAATCAGGCGAGCGCGTCCTTGATGGCGTCGACGAAGTAGTCGAGGTCGTCGGGCTTACGGGAGGTGATCAGGCGCCAGCCGTTCTCATCATCAATGGTCAGCTGCTTGTCCACGTAATGTCCGCCGGCGTTCTCGATGTCGGCAGCGATGTAGCGGCAGGGGGATGCGGTCTTGCCGGCGATCAGTTCGGCGTTGACCAGCAGCCATGCGCCGTGGCAGATCGCGGCGATAGGCTTTCCTTCATGCGCAAACTCCTGGGCCAAGGCGATGGCGTCCTTGTTCACGCGGATGCGGTCGACGTTGCACGTGCCGCCCGGCACCACCAACAGGTCATAGTCCGTTGCCTGCACATCGGAAAGAAGCGCATCAGGCGTGAGGGTCTCGCCTTCATAGCGGTCATGCTGCACGGTCTCGCACGGGTCGAGCGTGGTCGCCGCAAGCGTCACCTGAGCGCCTGCGGCTTTGAGGTCGCGCAGCGGACGTGTCAGCTCGGTCTCCTCGATGCCCCAGTTGTTCACGATGATCAGTACTTTGGCGTTTTCCACAGCCATGGTTCCTCCTTGATGGCGATGGTCATTAATTCCAACATCCATTATGCGGCACGACATGCCGTTCCGCCGTCAGGCGATTGCAGGAATCACCGTACAGCAGGCATGCTGCGGCCGTAGCGGTCGGATATCAACGGTCCGCGGCGATGCGGGATTCGATGGTCGGCTCCTTCTCGTCAATCCCCTGCTCCATACCGCCTTCGACCATCTGTGCATGCAGCAGCTGCGCCTCCACGCGATCGGCTTCGATGGCTGCAATCTGACGGGAGAATACGATGAACCATCCAAGGAACATGAGTCCTGCCAAGGCCTCCACGTTCGTCAACGTATTATGTCCCATCATCATGTTGGCCCAGAACCCTGCGCAGACCAAGGCGGCCAGATCGGAGGCCACCATCACCGCTTTGGAGATGCGCGGAGCCAGCCATGGCAGCAATACGAACAACAGCAGCATGACGAACGGCAGGCCCTTTGCACAGATGTTATGCATCAGATTGTGGGGCGTGTATCTGAATGCGCCGATGCCGATGAACGCAAGTCCCGAAATGGTGAGCAATGCCGCCAGAACGCCGATGCGAACCATGAAATGCGGAATCATGTATCCGCGATTGGGGTCGGCTTTGGTGCGGTCATGCCACAGGCGTTGCAGACGCTCGGTGGTCACCAGCTCGGAGATAGCGAAATAGCTGACGATGATGATGCATGTACCCGCCAACATGAGCGTGGAATTGAACATGCGCGCCGCGAACGTGGTACGGTCGCCCAACTGGGAGAAGTTGTTGTGGTACCAGTACGGGTCGTCTGTGGTGACTCCAGCGGTGATCACGCCGGATATCACGAAGAACGGCAGCAGGCTGGCGATGGTCTTGGCGTTCATCATCTCCGCCTGCACGAAGGTCATGTATCCCACGACACCGGCGAACCCCGCGCAAACGCTGGAGATATAGCCGGCGAATATGGCGTTGCCCATCATGTCGTTCGCGGCGCCGATAAGCGCGAACGATGAGAGGAAAATGGTGGCACCGTACACGACTGAAAGCGAAACGATCTCGATGATACGGCGGATGGGCACGAACCAGCCATGCTGCAGGTTCAGCGAGCTCGATTTGCGGGCGTATCCCACGATGAAGGAGATGACGCCACATGCCGCCACGACACCTGAGCACACCATGAAGCGGCGCTGGGTCAGCTGCCAGATGGCCGGAGCGTATTCCATATAGAGGTTCATGGACACGGCACCCACAATGGCGCAAATCACGAATGAAATGAGCCCGGAGGTCTCTGACCGCTGATGCCTCCCCATGATCTCCTCCACGCCTCCCGCTACCGCAATAAACCATCCTGACGAATCACAATGCGGCACGTACTCATGACCGGATGCCAACCATCATGACATCATCAGGTGAAAAATACCTGCCCAGAGATTCATTCTAGACCGTGTCCCGGTCCAACCATAAGATACAATATTACTTTGTGCCGTAAGACCGGATGATGGTTTTGCAGCATACGGGCTATAGCGCAGTTTGGTAGCGCGCCTGCTTTGGGAGCAGGATGTCGCCGGTTCAAATCCGGCTAGCCCGACCGAAAGCCCTACTCCCGCTTGGAAGCAGGGCTTTTTACTTATCTGCATCGACCCGGTTTATCCGTTTTTATCCGATGAATGAGGTTCCGGCTCTTCCGGGTGCGAGCTCCCGCATCCTAACGCAGCCCACTGCATCGGCCACCTCGTCCAACCATTCCGATCACGATCAGTCTGAATACGCGACTTTTCGCATTTTGGTGTATTCAAAGTGACAGTGGAACTGGAAAGACCCATCCGAGATTACCGGGCATTCACGTCGCGCCCGCACTCGTGCAGGCGTTTAAGAAGTACATCCCCGCCGACTACGTGGGCCTGACCAGCCTCGGCGTCAGCGTCCTGCTCGGCGTCATCGGCGTCGCCCAAGCCGTCTACACCCTCGTGAACCAAGCATTCAGCGGCAAACTCAGCAAGAGCGGCATCTGACGCTGCTGATTCTCGGGGTCATGCCTAAACGACACGACCCCAAGAATCCTTGTATGTGCCAATTAATGTCGTATTCTTTCTTTTGCTTCGAGACCGCGCGTTAGCAAAATCCCGGTGTTAACGGATTGGGCGAATCCACCAACATTTTTATCATCATGAGATAGCCCACAATCCCTGTAATTCCAATGGTTTTAGATATGATTAAGGGCATGTCCGCCACAATCGACGTATATTCGCGTATCTGATTAACGGTCAATGGAGGTCAAGCTCATGGCCATCGCCGTGGACTCGTGACCGGGTTGACCAATCATGGGTTGATGATTACGAGCGGACCAACGGAGAGTACGGCTATCCGGCGTCCATGTCGGGCAAAATGATTCCCATTGAGGCCGATGAGTTCGATGTGCCGTTGGCCGTGGAGGAACTGCGGTTGATCAATGCGCGGGATCATTCATGGTATGAATACCGGAATTTCGGAGGCCCGGCCATTCCCTCCATCGGTTACGGTTTCGTTGCCGCAGCGTTGGCCGAGGAAACCAATGGCGTTTGGCTTCCACCGATGGGGCGTTCGGCGGCAGCGGGCATAACGGCGAGACAGCCGAGCGGTTTCTTGCATGGTGGGGAGACGAGCAGATGGCCTTCTACGGGAAGGAAGCCTTTCGATAACATCGATAACAGTATCCGGGCAAATCATCCGGATAAAAGAGAACCCCCAGTGCATCACGGCTTAGTCGAAGACCGTCCGGAGAGGCCCTTTGGGGGATTTCATGGAATATGATAACGGGTTATGAGCCGACAGTCAAACCCAGCAGCCGATTTCCTCTCACAGACTCCCCGGAAGGGCAGTCCACAGGAGAGGGCGTTACGCTCGTGCATCACCGACGAACGGCTCTCATCCTATGACTCCGAAGCGCGGAGACGTTCATGCCCGGCTTTGCGACTGTACCTGTGGGATCATGACATGGCCAGCGCGTGCATGGGCGACATCGCCATCCTTGAAGTCGCCTTGCGCAACCACATGGATCGGCAGCTGTCCCTCATCGCCTTGGAACAGGCCGGCACCGAGGACTGATACATGGCGGGGCTGCGTTTCGACGACCGTACTCAGCGGCAGATCCGTGAGGCATGGGGCCATCTCACCATCCAGCAGAAGAAATGGCACACGCATGGCCATCTCGTCGCGGCGTTGACGTTCGGGTTCTGGCGCAATCTGCTGGAGAACGGCGGCGCAATCCATGCTCGTTGGCCGGACGAGGGCAGCGCCGATTACGAGAACGACCTCTGGCGCAAAGGCATCGTCAAGTCCTTCCCTGGCGGCCGTCGGCACGCAGCGGACGCGAACGCCAAGTGGACAAGAAACTACGCACTGAACATTGTCAAGACCGTGCATGCCTTGCGCAACCGGGTCGCCCACCACGAGCCGCTCGTCAACGGCGTCCCGCTGCCGGGCGAGAACCGGCGCATCACACTGGCGGACGCGGTGCGGGCCTGTTTCGATCTGGCGATGATTCTGGACCGGAACCTGTACTCGTGGCTGATGGACAACAGCAAGATGAAACTCGTGCTCGAACACGAGCCACGGTCTATCGAGTAGACGGCGGCTGTCACCAATCCCGCAAGCCAGGAGCCGGAAGACAAAGGCCCAAGGATCATGAATGAGGTAGTGCACGGGGTTCGCCAGTAAGGCCGGATAGTGCGGCGATGCGGGAGATAAACGTGCGAATTGCCGGGGTGGCATCGAGCGGATAGAGCAGCCCGTAGTGCATGATGACCGGTTCGGGCCAGTCCACGGCTACGTTGACGAGCTGTGGGTGAATGCCGGTCCACATCGGTTTGGAGATGAGCAGGTCGCCGGATTCGGCGCAGTCGTTGAACGTGTCAAGGTCGTAGTGATCGATGTCGATCAGATCGATGGCAGGGCATTGTTCCAACAAGTCCCGAGCCGTGTCGTTGGCGCCGCGATGGCGCTTGAGGATGCGGATGCGCGTGCCTTCGAGGTCTTTCAATGTGAGTCGTGCGCGTCTCGCCAGCGTGTGGTTGCGTGGCACGGCCACGCACAGTGGCTCGGAATCGAGGGCGACGGTGCTGCATGTGTCGTTCCAATAGCCGGCGTCGAACGCCGTGGAGATCAGGTCGATGTTTTCGCCGAGATGGGTGATGATGTCGTTGATGGCTTCGGAGTCGTCGGGCATCGACACCAGTTCCAGGCGGATGTCGGTGTGCTTGCCGGCGTCGCGTTGCCATAGGTCGAGGATACGGCGGCCGGGGCGCAGGATGGAAACGCCAAGACGAACGGTGGCGATGCCGTCGGTGCCGCGTTGTTGCGCACGGCGCAGGATCTCCTCGCATTGGCGCACAATCATCCGCGCGTCCTCGACGAACTCTCGGCCGGCTTTGGTGAGTTGCACGCCGCTGCGCGATCGGTCGAACAGCGTCAGGCCGTATTCCCTTTCGAACGTATTGACCTGTTTGGCCACCGCCGGCGTGGAAATATGCAGGCGATGGCCGGTCTTGGCGAAGCTGCCGGTCTGCGCGGCGGCGATCACCGCGTCCAGTCTTCTGTCGTACATTGCGACCTCCATAAACCAAAGGTTTATAGGATGTAAGCCATAAGCATTTATAAAATGCTATTTTACTGATGTCTTGAAGAATACCATAGCTATTGCAATAACCAAACGGAAACATGTAAACCAATGGGATATAGGTGAGTATGACATCAATCAACGAATCCGCAGCCCTCGGCCTCGTGTGCGAAGACGAAAGCCTCGAGCGTGAAACCCGTCGCGCATCGCGTCGCTCGGCCCGCTACAGCGCCGGGCTGACCACTTTCACCACTTCGCTGGCGTTCTTCCTGACCGGTATGGACACCATGATTGTCAACGTGGCACTGCCGACCATCACCGCCGACCTTGGCGGCAATATGGCGTTGCAGCAGTGGATGATCGACGGGTACACGCTGCTGTTCGCCTCGCTGCTGCTGCTCGCCGGCAGTCTGTCTGACAAGTTCGGTGCCAAGCGCATGTTCTTCTTCGGCACGGCATTGTTCGGAGCGGCATCCCTGCTGAGCACCTTCGCGTGGACCATGCTGGTGCTCATCGTCGGCCGTTGCCTGATGGGCGTGGCCGCAGCCCTGATCCTGCCGGCGTCGATGGCCTTGATTAACGAGGCTAATCCCGATCCGCGCCGCCGTGCGTTCGCCCTCGGCCTGTGGGGCGCCGGCTCGGCTTCGGCATCCGCGTTCGGCCCACTGTTCGGCGGTTTGCTCACACCAATCCACTGGAGCCTGATTTTCGCGGTCAACGTGCCGTTCTGCCTGATTGTGCTCGCTCTTGCACCGAAGGTTGCACCATCGCCCACCCGTGCCATCTCGTTCGACTGGCTCGGCCAGACGCTCGCGCTGATTGGTCTCGCCTCGCTGGTGGCCGGCGTCATCGAAATCGGTTCCCTGGGCATCTCCTCGCCGGTGACGCTCGCGCTGCTGTCTGTCGGCGTCGCCGCACTCGTGCTGTTCGTGATCGCACAAGCCAAGGTCGGGCATCCGATGGTGCCGCTGAACCTGTTCCGCAATGACGGCATGCGCATCTCGCTGATCGTGGGCTTCATCATGATCTTCAACTGGTTCGGCATGGTCTTCATCTCCACCCTGTTCCTGCAAAGCGAGCAGGGCATGAGCCCGTTCGCTGCCGGGCTGGTGTTCATTCCCTCCGCGGTGGTCATGGTGGTCACCAACGTGTTCAGCGGGCAGGTCATCAACTCGATGGGCACCCGGTTCACCGTGTCCATTGGACTGATTGCCATGGCCGTCGGGTTCCTTGCCGCGGTGCTGGTGCCGGCTCCAATGCCCGCATGGGTGATCGCCGTCGCCCTGAGCGTCGTCGGCCTTGGCGGCGCACTGGTCACGCCGGCACTGTCCGGACTGGTGCTGGTTAGCGTGGAGCAGAAGCAGGCGGGTATCGCCAGCGCGGTGTTCAACACGTTCCGTCAGGTCGGTGGCGCAATCGGCGTGGCCGTGTTCGGTGTGGTCGCCACCTTCACACCCTCGCTTGACGGCTCCCTGCGCGCCGTGTTCAGCGCGGCCGCCCTGCTGCTCATCTGCGCATTCGCCTACGCTCGGCTGCGCTGGGCTGAGCGCTGACTTCGGGTGTCCCGTTCATGGCGATATCCGCCACACTTGAACGACAGTCGTTGGAGACGGGTTGATTATTCCGCATTCAGCTCCAATGAGGGTGAATGGGGAAAGCGGGTCAAGTTCTCTTCAATCACCTGTTCGGAGAAGATCGTCATCATGAAGGGCAGTGATGCTAACAGAGCATCTGGAGCAGTGTTTCGACGCGCCGAGTGTTTAAGCTGTTTCGATGGTCTGGGACGCTAACATTTTGCTAACAATGACCGTCACGATTTACCAATCCGGGTGTTCTGAACAAAGAAATTCAAAACTCAAGAACGACATAATTCCAACGGTTTCAAGGTGAGCCAAGACCGGCGGCCCGAGCCAAGAACCCCCGATCCTAACAGGATGTCGCAGGTTCAAATCCGGCTAGCCCGACCGAAAGCCCTACTCCCGCTTGGAAGCAGGGCTTTTTCATATTCCCTCGAACAGGTCGCCGACAACACGCCAATAACACACCCGGATAAGACCCACGTTTTTACCCTTAACCCCTGATAACACTGGGTACCAAGACCGCAGACCTCGCGCTTCATGGCGATTGGAAATCAAAGGAACCGCGAATACCGCTGCGGATATACGTTGACCCCGGAGTTTCATGATGTTTCGCATGAGTGACTTTCACGGGGCCTTGCACGGAATAGTATAGACACTATGACCGATAATATGCAAGTCACAGCCGTCGATCTATGTAGCTGGTTCCCCGCGGAGCGAATGCGCCGATACGAGGAATCGGCGTTGGACCCGGTCGCGCTGTATGTGTGGAATACACGCATGTCCAAAGCGTACCTTGAGGACATCGCGCATATCGAGGTCATGCTGCGCAACTTCATTTCCACGCGACTCGCATCCGACTGCGGTCGGGAGGACTGGTTCGACCAAACCGATCATTTCGGTTTCGACTACGAGTTTTGCAAAGCCGTCGAACGCGTCAAACGACGTATCCGCTACGCTGGTCATAGCATCACCCCGGACCGCGTGATTGCGGGACTATCACTGGATTCATGGCGGTTCCTTCTGGTGCGCAAACTGGAGCCGACCGTATGGAAGGCACTGCGTGACCGCGCCAACGGCGGTATGCCATACTATAAATCGCGTCGACGCAAGGAATTCGAGACACACATCGTTCAACTACTGGATATGCGCAACCGATGCAGCCATCAGGAACCGCTTATTCGAACGGATGCTGACACTGAACGAGAGTATCTCGACTTCCAGTGGGAAAACCTGCTATGGGTCGCCCGCGTTATCGACCCGAAAGCAGCCGACTGGATTCGCAGCCAGTCCCGTGTGCCCACATTGCGTAAATTGCGCCCGGTCCATTCAGCATCGGACCTCGCGAACCTGCCAAAGGCCGAATTCATGATGCCCGGACCAGAACGCGACCGGCTGGTGGGACTCATTCTCGACGGCACGAAGATCGCCACTGCAGCACTGCTCCTCGACTATGTCGAATGCGCCGATCCACTGCCGAGAACCGGAAACCGGTCCGTACTGGTGAACTCTGACGACCATGGGGTGGCCGTGCTGGCCACCACCGATGTGGCCGTCATACGGCTGGCCGACGTCACTGACCAGCATGCGATTGACGAAGGCGAAGGCGATACGACCGCGGCAGAATGGCGGCGCACCCACGAGATGTTCTGGGACTCTGACGAATACCGTGCCGAGTTCAGAGACCCGAGTTTTCCTCTCGACGATGACACCCTTGTGGTGTTGGAACATTTCACGGTGACGCAGAGACTGTGAGATCAATGCCATGTTGGCATCTATCACATGACATTGCAGCATTTCGGTTACGACCATCATTGACGACGACCCGGTCATGAGTGTCATCATCGTTGCGCTAATCCTACGCCAGACCATTACACCGATGACCGTGTCCGACATCATCGTCGTTTCCCTCGCCGACGCTTTCCTCGTATAGACAGCTGTGTAGTTGGCGTGAGCAGGGGTGACGTTCCAGGGCATTCGCCATTAGTATAGCCATCATGAATCCTGGCTCTTGCATGTCAGAGCCGGTTCTGTCATAACAGTGACGCTTCGTCCCGCAAGGGCGAGGCTCCAAGTCGCCGGGGGGTATTCCCCAGCATCCCTTTATCCGCCGTCTTGCCAGGGGAATCGGTTAAGCGACTGAACACGCACCTCCTATTGTGTTACAATGTTCATACATTAGCATTTTGTGGTGAGGGGGTTGCGATGGCCGATACCGCGACGATCACTTTCCGCACGGACCCGCAAGTCAAGCAACAGGCGAAGGAACTGTACGAGTCGATGGGACTGGACCTGTCAACCGCATTGAACATGTTCCTGCGTCAATCGCTGACCGACAACGGCATGCCGTTCCGCGCCACGAGGGAGAACCCGCTGAACGTGGAGGCCCGCCGTCAGGCCGATGCCCGGGAGGGTGCCGCGTTTCCGTCTGTGGACAATCTGATGAAGGATTTGATGGATGCTTAAATCCGTCTTCCGCACCACGCAGTTCAAAAAGGACTTCAAAGGACTGCTCAAGAAGCACTACGACCCGGACAAGCTGCGACGCGCCGTAGAGGCACTGATGGCCGAAGATCACAATCTGCTGTCGACCAAATATCGCGATCACGCGCTGGTCAACAACTGGAAAGGATATCGGGAAATCCACATCGAGGGAGACTGGCTGCTCATCTACCGCATCGAACGCGACGAACTGCAACTTGTGCTGACCCGTACCGGATCGCACGACCAGCTGTACTGACATGCGACGCAGCGTCTCTGCCACATTCCGCAAATAGTGTGAGATGAAGTTGCCCCTTGCACTTTTCCTCTAACGGTATCCGAAATCCTTTGGCATGCTCGAAATCGGAACGCTCCGCAACGTCAGCGGCCATCTGCACGCGGTATCGCAGAAACCCACGGAAGGCAGGAATCATGGCATCAGACACTAACGGAATTCCCGAATCATCATACGACACCGATCATCAACCCGTCCGCAACAACGGAAACGACCGCAGTTTCTGGGGTAGATGGTCGTGGGTCCTCTTTTGCGGATTGTTCAGCATCGTTCCAGTGCTCCTGCTGATACCAAGCGTCGGAGCCTTGATTAGCGAAATAACCCTGCAAAGGGAATGCACAGAAATCATCGACGGCACTGTAACACAGCTGATCTTCAACGATGATGATTCCTCGGGAAGCTGGACGCCGGTGACCCGACGAAGAGCCCTCGTACGGGATGTAACCGAATACTGAGGCAATACGCAGTTACGCGCCGCAACCCGGAGGACGAATCACCGAGTGATGTCCATATCGCCCCTCAACATCGGCATCCGAAGAATCAGTCCTCTTCGGACTCGAACGGGCGCTTCGGCTTCTTGGCGCTCATGAGCATCATGAAGCTGCGCGCCTGGGCGGTGATCACGAAGCCAGCCTCGTAACTGAGCTCGGGGCCGTCCGGATTGTGCGTATCCACAATCAACTGCCACTTGCGGCCGTAACGCTCATCGGGCAGTGTGAACATAATCGGCTCGTAGTGGGCGTTGAAAATCAGAATGAAGTCGTTGTCGACCATCCGATTGCCGTACCAGTCCACTTCGGGGATATCCGCGCCGTTCAGGAAGATCATCATGGAGAAGGCGTGCGTGTTCTGCCAATCCTCCATATCCATGATTGATCCGGTGTGATCGAACCATTCGACCTGAGGAATCTTGTTCGAATCATCACCCGGCTCACGTCCGGTGAAGAAACGACGACGATGCAGCACCGGATGGTCAAGACGCAAGTGGACCAGCTTGGACACGAACCGGAGCATGTTCTTCTGGTCCGCATTGAGATCCCAGTTCTTCCACGAGATCTCGTTGTCCTGGCAGTACGCGTTGTTGTTGCCCTGCTGGGTGCGCTCCACCTCGTCGCCGCCACAGATCATGGGGATACCCTGACTGAGCAGCAGTGTCGAGAACATGTTGCGCATCTGGCGTTGGCGCAGGTCGTTGACGTCTGGGATGTTGGTAGGACCTTCCACGCCGCAGTTCCAGGAGCGGTTGTTGGACTCGCCATCCCGGTTGCCTTCGCCGTTGGCCGCATTGTGCTTCTCGTTGTAGCTCACCAGATCGTTCATGGTGAAGCCATCATGCGCGGTAATGAAGTTCACGGATGCCACCGGGCGGCGGCCGTTGACCTGATACAGGTCGGAGCTGCCCATGAGTCGTGACGCGAACTCAGGCAGTGTGGATGGCTGCGAGCGCCAGAAGTCACGAACGGTGTCGCGGAAGCGGCCATTCCATTCGGACCAGCTGGACGGGAAGCCGCCGACCTGATAGCCGCCGGAGCCCAGATCCCACGGCTCGGCAATGAGCTTCACGCGCGAGATGATCGGATCCTGCTCGACGATGTCGAAGAATGCGGACAGCTTGTCGACCTCTTGGAACTGACGTGCCAGGGTCGCGGCCAGATCGAATCGGAAGCCGTCCACGTGCATTTCCGTGACCCAGTAACGCAGCGAGTCGGTGATGAGCTGCAACGCGTGCGGCGAGCGCATGAGCAGCGAGTTGCCGGTACCGGTGGTGTCGAAGTAGTGCATCTGATCGCCATCCACCAGACGGTAATACGACTGGTTGTCTATGCCCTTGAAGCTCAGGGTCGGGCCCATGTGGTTGCCTTCGGCGGTGTGGTTGTACACCACATCGAGGATGACCTCCATGCCGGCGCGGTGGTAGGCCTTGACCATGGACTTGAATTCGTTGACCTGCTCGCCACGTTCACCGGAGGACGAGTAGGCGTTATGCGGCGCGAAGAAGCCGATGGTGTTGTAGCCCCAGTAGTTCGACAGGCCCTTCTCCTGAAGGAAGGAATCGTTGACGAACTGGTGGATCGGCATGAGCTCGATGGCGGTGACGCCAAGCTTCTTCAGGTATTCGATGACGGTCGGGTAGGCAAGACCCGCATACGTGCCGCGGATGTCCGGCGGCACTTCCTTGTTGAGGTTGGTCATGCCGCGCACATGCGCCTCGTAGATCACCGAATCGTGGTATGGAATGTACGGGTGCTGGTCGTTGCCCCAATCGAAATAGGGGTTGATGACGGCGGATTTCATGGTGTGCGCCGCCGAGTCCATGTCGTTCATCGCCGAGTTGTCGTCAGGACGGTTGAACCAGTAGGAGAACAGGCTTTCATCGCCATCGATGTTGCCTTCGATGGCCTTGGCGTACGGATCGAGCAGCAGTTTGTTCGGATTGCAACGCAGGCCATGCACCGGGTCGTACGGTCCATAGACACGATAGCCATAGCGCTGTCCGGGCTGCAATCCGGGAATGTAGTTATGCCATACGTAGGAATTCTGCTCGGTCATTTCGACGCGAGTCTCTTTGTCGTCGTCATCAAACAGGCACAGTTCCACTTTCTGTGCGACTTGCGAGAACAGCGCGAAATTCACCCCAGCGCCGTCGTAACTGGCCCCCAACGGGTACATTGATCCAGGTCTGATCTGCATAATTCAAGTATCCCACTTTTCTGTGATGGAAAATCGTTTGAAGTTGAACGTCAGGAGAACAAGGTGGGTTTATCCTTGTCCGAGTTTCTGGCGATGAGCCGTCGCAACGCCTCGTGCTGAATGGCGATCATCGAATTCGACGCCGTTATGCGTGTGGCGGCGAGGTCGCTCCAGGGGATCCACGCCGATTCCACATGCTCGTCCGGGTCGAAATGCCGCGCCTCACGCGTGAACGGACCAAGGTGCAGCACCATGATATGGGCCAGCTCGTCGGTCATGCCTTCGGAGGAATAGAAGTCGCCGACGTAGTCCACGCCCATGGTATGTCGATCCGGCACGACCCCGGTCTCTTCGGCGAGCTCCCTCAACGCGGCGTCGAGGATGTCCTCGCCTTCATCCATCAAACCGGCGGGAAGTCCATAGGCGAACATGTCCGAACCGGCCCGATATTCGCGTTCGACCAGATACCGGTCGGTGGACATGTCATGCACGAGCATGACCACGCATGGCGCATGCCTGAGGACCTGACGGCTGATCTCGTGCTTGCCGCCCTTCTTGTCGGTCAGGGCGATCGTCATATCGTCCACATGGAAGATGCGGCCTGTATAAACGGTGGTGCTGCTCACCACCTCGGCTGGGACATCCATGTCGATGCCGTCGGAGCTCTTGTCGAGACTGCGGTCAAGCCTGTGCCGCAGCTGCTCGTTCTTGTCATGGTTGAACATCATGTCTCCTTGCAACGGCCGGCTCATCGAAAGCAATCGCTCGGCCTACCCTACTCTAGTGGCTTATGCTCTCGGCGATGTTATGGACAGCGTCCATGGATCGGTGGTGTCATGAAGCCATTGAACGCCGACTTCCTCCCCGGTGGCCTGGGCTATGGCCTTCGGCACGTCCTCCATCGCATAGTTGAACCAGATGGATTCGATTGCGGCATGCGGCGTGTTGATGAGGTATGGCCTGACCTGGGCGTTCCCTTGTCCCAGTCCGATGCCGCGTGCGCGCATATCGGCTTCATAGCGCGCCTGTTCGATGGCGTCAGTGGTGGGATGATGCCGCAAGTCACTGGTCACGTAGACGTCAACGCCTGCCGCGCGCACCTCATCGAACAACGAATCACCTGATCCGGGGAGTACGGCGACCGTGTGCACCAGAGCATCCAAATCCCCGCACACCTGAACACCAAGGCGGGTTTTCATGCCATGCTCGGTCACCGCATCGAATACACGCTGGGCGAAATCACCCAACGGCAGCGGCTCCTGCAACGCGCCGATCCTACCCAATCCCACAGGATGGCAGGCAGAGGCATCCTCGATCGGCACCAGCGGGCGCTGATCGGTCAACCCCAGATAATCGGCCGCAGCATGGCCGACGCCGCGCCAAGCGGAATCCGCATTGGTATGTCCGACCCACAAGCCGCAGCCATGGGTATAGAGCTTGCGTACGATGTCTCCACGGAATCCGAGACCGCCTACCTCATGCACAGAGCGGAAGAACAACGGATGATGGGTGACCAGCAGGTCGGCACCGGCATCTATGGCCTTATCGACGATGGCTGATGTCGGGTCGGCGGCAAATACGATGCGCCGTACCTCGTGGGTCATGTCGCCGACGATGAGGCCGGGCTCATCCCATTGCTCGGCATATCGCAAAGGGTATAAGGTTTCCAGAACGTCGATGACCTGCTTGAGATTCGCCATACGCCTTATTGTACCGGCGTGCATAACGTATGTATGACGCACGCCGGTATGATCGTACGCGGTCCGGCTTTGCGGAGAACGAATCAGTGCGCGGCAAGCTGCCAATCGGAGCCCATGCCGCACGACACATCCAATGGCACGGCGAGATCGACCGCGTGCTGCATGGCATCCTTCACCAGTTCGGTGACCTGCTCCCCTTCACCCGGCGCGATCTCCACTACAAGTTCGTCATGGATCTGCAGGATGATACGGCTTTTGACATTCGCCTCACGCAGCGCCTGATCGGCACGCACCATGGCAATCTTCATGATATCCGCGGCGGAACCTTGGATGGGCGCGTTCAACGCGGCACGTTCGGCTGCGTCTCGCGCCACCCTGTTGGTCGAACGCAATGCCGGGAAGTAGCGTCTGCGTCCGAACAGCGTTTCCGTGTAGCCTTTCTCGCGTGCCGAGGAGACCAGGGATTCCAGATAGTCGTGCACTTTGCCGAACGTATCGAAATACAGGCTCTTCAACGCTTCCGCCTCGCGTGGGGCTATTTTGAGCTGCTGGGCCAAGCCATACGTGCTCAGACCGTACGCCAGCCCATAGCTCATGGCCTTCACATGGGATCGCTGATCGCCGGTGATCTGGTCGACCGGCAGTTTGTACACCATCGAGGCCACATACTTATGGAAATCAGCGCCGGAACGGAATGCCTCGATCAGCGCCTCGTCTCCTGAAAGGTCGGCCATGACGCGCAACTCAACCTGCGAATAATCGCAGCTCATCAACGCTTCGTATCCTTCGCCCGGCACGAATACGCTGCGAATCTCACGTCCTTCGGCATTCCGGTTCGGGATGTTCTGCAGGTTCGGATCCACGGAGCTCAGACGACCGGTCGCGGTGACGGTCTGTTCGAATGTGGTATGGATGCGCTCGTCATCCCTGTTCACCGCATCGAACAGTGTCTGTACGATCTGCTTGAGCTTGTTGGTCTCCCGGTGACGCAGCAACGCCCTGAGGAACCCATTCGCCCGCTCGTTGTCCACGGATTTGACGTACAGGTCCTGCAATGCCGACGCGTTGGTCGTGTATGAGCCTGATTTCGTACGTTTTGTGGGCTTCAGCCCCATGTCCTCGAACAGTACCTTCTGCAGCTGTTTCGGACTTTGCAGATTGATCTCGGCACCGGCATGGTTCCATGCCTCCTCCTGAGCGAACCGTGCATCCGCCGCGAATTGGTCGCGCATCGAGACCAGACGCATGACGTCGACCTTCGCCCCTGTGGACTCCATGCCGTGCAGCACACGGGAAACCGGAAGTTCGATGGCACGCAACAGCCAGCATTGCTCCCGTTCGTCAAGCATCGGACCGAATGCCGAGGCAAGGTCACGAATGATGGCAAGGTCCCGAAGCCGCTGTTCTTCGGCATTCGGCACATCCTGGTCCTCATCGAAGTCCAATGTACCTTGCGCAGGCTGATCGGCCTGGCTGTAGCTGACATCGAGGAAGTGCTCGGCTTCCTGGTGCAGATCATCGGCGTGGAAATCCGGCTGGATAAGGTATCCGGCGAGTTTGGTGTCCATCATGGGCAGGGGCATGTCCAATCCTGCCGAGCCCAGCATATGCAGCAGCTCCTTATAGCCGTGCACGACGATCCTGCCATGCGAAGAGGTAAGGAACTCCTGCAGCGCCTCTCGAAGATCATCGCGTATGGGTGTGGCTACCATCGCCGCGGAATGAGCCGTCGCTATGGACAAGGCCTGCAGTTTCGCCCGTCCAGGGCGTGCGTCGCCCCAAGCATGCACGGTCCACGCATGATTGGCCGCATCATCATATGTAATGTGCCTGGCTTCAGGGTCGCAATCGACTTCAGGGATGAAGGATGCTACGGAATCCGGCACGGCGATAAGCTTCTGCTGCTGGCCCGCCCAGTCACGGAACTGGTCGGCCGAGCCGATGGCGACAGGCTCCGGAATGGCCGGCATGCCGGAACCTGCGGCTTTGTCGTCCTTGTCATCCTTGCCGTTCGATTGGGAGGCTGAGTCCGATGAACGAGGCGAAGAAGGAAGCCGGGTCGTGGAGGACTTGGCGTTGAAGGTTTTCAACACCCGGTTTTTGGTGCGTACACCGAACTCGAGCTCCTTGAACAATACATCGAGCTGTGCAGTGTCCACTTCGCCGAAGCGCAGGTCGTCAAGTCCCACATCGAGTTCCACGTCCCTGACCAGCGCATTGACCTTGCGGTTGAGCATGACCTGATCAATGCTGGAGCGAAGTGCCTCGCCTTTCTTACCGCCTATCTCCTCGGCATGCTCGCAGATGCCATCCAATGAGCCATACTGGTTGATCCACTTGGCGGCAAAACCATCGCCTACGCCAGGCACGCCGGGGATGTTGTCAGCCGTTTCGCCGCGTAAAGCCGCCAGATCAGGGTATTGTGCGGGCGTCACCTTGTACTTGTCCACAATGGCCTGAGGCGTCATGTGCTTGAGCTCTTTGAAATGATGCCCGGGATAGAGGACGGTGACATTGTCGTCGATAAGCTGGAAAGCGTCACGGTCTCCGGACAGCACCAGCGTATGGAAGCCTGCCTTGTCCCCCATGGTGGCGAGAGTGGCGATGATGTCATCCCCCTCGAACCCTGGTTTCTCGATATACGTGACGCCCAGGGCCTTCAGCATCCGTTGAATCAGCGGAAGCTGAGTGAGCAGCTCCTCCGGTGCGGCTTCACGCGTGCCTTTGTATTGGGGCAACATCTCATTGCGGAATGTACCGCCTTTGACATCGAAGGCGACACCGAGACGATCCGGCTTTTCCGCATCGATGACCTGAGCCAGCATGGACGCGAATCCCCAGACGGCATTGGTGGCCTGACCTTCCGAGGTGCTGAAATTATCTACCGGAAGCGCAAAAAAAGCGCGGAACGCCAACGAATGACCGTCTACGACAAGTAGTGTATCGTTGGTCGCCGCGCTTGCAGTCGTCTGCAAATCAGCGTTCATCCGTGCTCGCTGGCTTCGGATCGCCGTACTTGGCGATGATGGCCATGGCAAGACGCTTCTTCGGAATGCGCTGATCCATGGAGGTCTTCTGAATCCAGCGGAATGCACCCTGCTCGGAGAAGTCCGCCTTATCCATCAGCAGACCCTTGGCGCGGTCGACGAGCTTGCGCTCCTCCAAGGAGTCCTCGGCCTTCTTCAGCTTCTCCTCGGCCTCTTTGAGCTGGTCAGTGGTTTCGCGCAGTTTCTGCTCACTACGCTCGACATTGTCCAGAAGGTCGTTGATCTCAGCGAAACGACCCATCGCCACTTCCAAGGTAGGCAGCAGCTTGGATTCCTCATACGGCTTGGTGACATATGCCATGGCACCGGCGCCGGTGGCCTTCTTCACCAGATCGGTCTGGGAGAAGGCAGTGAGCATGACCACGGGGGCGATGTTCTCGTCGCAGATGATGCCGGCTGCGGCGATGCCGTCCATGCGAGGCATCTTGACATCCATGCACACCACATCCGGGCGATACTTGCGGGTCAGTTCCACAGCCTCTTCACCGTTGGCGGCCTGTCCGACGACTTCATAACCGTTGTCTTCCAGCATGGCGACCAAGTCCATGCGGTTGACGGCCTCGTCCTCGGCCACGACCACGGTACGCGGGGCATCCGCCGGCTTTTCCTTACGTCCTGCAGGAGCTTCTTCAGAAGCGGCGGCCCTCAGCTCTTCATCGGTGAGCACCTCGTCAACGTTGATGCTCGGCTCTTCAGACCTCATCCTTGCAGCCATGCCAACCTCTTTCCATTGCGATATTTCGTGTTTGCAGATGTTCAATATACCATGCGCTTACGCATGTCACACATTCGACCCACGTACACATCAATCATATCTTTTGGGTGCCCTCGGTGGGACTCGAACCCACACTGCGCAGATTTTGAGGCTGCTTCCTCTACCAATTGGGATACGAGGGCGTGTCAAAACACTCTTCGAGAGATTAGCATAAGTCAGAGACTGACACGGCACAAGACACGCATATTCCGGAATATTCATCGCGCAAAACAATGCCGGCAGTCACCATCATCCCGCTCGTGTGTTGCCTATACATATATGAAACTCCGCGGCTTACAATAATTATGGTTTCGAGGTGCATAGATGTGCATCTTTGCGAGGAGGGATTATGAGCAACCAAACATATCGTCAATTTGACCCTTGGCGCACAGCTCCAGTGCGGGAGACCGAGCGCAAGGATGTCTACAAGACGCATTACTTCAACATTGACCGTATTTCTTTTGAGTCCAATGATGGCAACGAGTTCGAACGGTATTGCATTAATGCCAACAGTGGCGACACCGTCGCCGTGTTGGCGTTGACCGATGACGGCAAGATTCCGCTGGTCGAGCAATACCGAGTGGCTACCCACCGTTGGACGCTGGAGATTCCAGGAGGACACCCGCTAGGCGACGAACGTCCGCTCGACACCGCGAAACGCAAGCTGGCAGAGGAAGGCGGATTTGAGGCTGAACGCTTTACGCAGTTCGCACGTTTCCTCAATACGCCGAGTTATTCCACCGAACATACATCCGTGTATTTCGCCACCAAGCTCACGCCGGTCTCGCGTCAATCCATCGGCCCCGAAACCCCCCGTTCCGAAGTGCGAATGGTGACGTTGGAGCAGGCATACGAAATGGTGGTGAACGGCACGATCGTCGACGCGAAGACGATTATCGCCATCCTCCGTCTCAAGAGCGGAGACTTCGGACACATCAACGACTGATGCCATTTCCGCCATCCGTGCGCGTCTGCAGCAACGCGCACGGATTCGGCATGATCGGTACCATACCGATGATCGGCGTCATACGACACTGACGGTATGTCATCCACAAGAAAGCCGCCAACAGACGCGGCCCCGATATTCCAGATACAGCAATAATGCGAGCAATGCTCAGCTCACAAACGCAGGGACCCCAGACGGAAAGTTCCGTCTGGGGTCCCTGTCATTCAACTCACGCTGTCACGCGGTTGGACGTATGCGCATCAGTCGCAAGCGCCAACAGTGTGGACGTAGATGGAGTCGGTGCGGCCCGGCTGGTGATCGCCCTGGGCGGAGCTCAGGATGACGATCTTGTCGCCGTCAACAACCTTGCCGGCATCCTTCAGGATCTTGTCGGTGAAGATCATGAGATCCTTGCGGGACTTGTCGTGGTAGTCCTCCTCGGTCAGGAAGGCCTCGGTGCCCCAGGACAGAGCCAGCCAGTGGTAGGTGTGCTCGTTGTTGGTGATGCCGTAGATCGGAGCGGCCGGACGCTCACGGGAGACGCGGTGCACGGTGGAACCGGTCTGGGTGTAAGCGACGATGGCCTTGGCGTTGAGCTTGTCAGCCAGGTCGACAGCGGCGGAGGAGACAGCGCCGGTGGAGGACATGTCGAGGTTCTTGAGCTCCGGGATGCGGTCGAAGCCGTGATCGGTGGCGTAGCCGGAGATGCGAGACATGGTATCCACGGTGACAGCCGGGTACTTGCCGACGGCGGTCTCGTTGGAGGTCATGGTGGCGTCAGCGCCATCAAGGACGGCGTTGGCGCAGTCGGAAGCCTCAGCACGGGTCGGAACCGGGTTGTTCACCATGGAGCCGAGGACCTCGGTGGCCACGATGACCGGCTTGGCGTACTGGCGAGCCAGTTCGATGATGCGCTTGGTGGCCAGCGGGACCTCTTCAAGAGGGCACTCGACGGCCATGTCGCCACGGGCGGCCATGACACCATCGAAGGTCTTGACGATGTCTTCGAGGTTCTCCAGAGCCTGCGGCTTCTCGATCTTGGCAACGATCGGGATGCGACGGCCTTCCTCGTCCATGATCTCGTGAGCGCGGTCGATGTCGGTGGCGAAGCGCACGAAGGACATGGCGATGATGTCGGCACCAGTACGGATGGCCCAACGCAGGTCGGCCTCATCCTTCTCGGTCAGAGCCGGCAGGGACACGGCGACGCCCGGCAGGTTGATGCCCTTGTGGGAAGAGACAGGACCAGCCACAACGACCTTGGTGTGCACGTTGTTGCCCTCGACCTTGGTGACCTCCAGACGGACCTTGCCGTCATCGATCAGGATCGGATCACCCGGGTGGCAATCGCCAGGCAGACCCTTGAAGGTGGTGGAGGTGATGTGCTCGTCGCCCTCGATGTCATCGGTGGTGATGATGAACTCCTGGCCGAGCTGAAGCTGGACCTTGTCCTCGCCCTCAGCGTTCTTCTTGAACCAGCCGCAGCGAATCTTCGGACCCTGCAGATCAACGAGCGCAGCTACGTTGCGGCCAGTGGCTTCGCCGGCCTTGCGGACGTTGTTGTACACCTTGAGGTGATCCTCAGGGGTACCGTGGGAACGATTCAGACGAGCAACGTCCATACCGGCTTCGACGAGCTTGAGGAGGTTGTCGTAATCCTCGGTGGAAGGACCGATGGTGTCTACGATCTTGGCTTTACGCATGAATGCCTGCCTATCCTTTTCTTGTGGTTCGAGGCGGAAAGCCTCACTTGCCGTGTTTCAGTCTACTAGCGCTCACCGACGCAAGACAAATTATTTCGCCGGTGTGTTGTGAGCGCTCACATTGTTGTGGCCATTGGGTTTCTTCAGATTGAATTCCTCATGAACTCAGGCCTTTTCGGTCTTTTCCATACCCTTCATCTTGAGCACGGACGCAATCGCCGATCCACCGATTGCCACCACAATCACCGCCAGCGAGAGCCACGTCGGGACCTCAGGCACCCAATGCACGCCCTCTCCCCCGTTGATGAACGGCAAGGTGTTGCCATGCAGCGCCTCCATCACCAGCTTGACGCCGATGAACCCGAGCACGATCGAGAGGCCCATGGGCAGGTAGACCAGCTTGTCCAGCAACGCGCCAAGCAGGAAATAGAGTTGCTGCAGACCAAGCAATGCGAACACGTTCGACGTGAACACCAGGAACGGGTCTTTGGTAAGACCGAAGATGGCGGGGATGGAATCGAATGCGAACATCACGTCGGTGGTACCGATGGTCAGGAATACAATCAGCATCGGAGTCCAATAACGGACGCCATTACGGGTGGTACGGAGCTTCTCTCCGTCGTATTCATCGGTGATCTTGATGACCTTGCGCAGGGCACGGATGAGTCCGTTCTCGTGATACTCCTCATCTTCATCGCCGCCGACTACCAGCTTGATTGCAGTGTAGATAAGGAATGCACCGAAAATGAAGAACACCCATGTGAACCGGGAGATCAGCGCGGCACCGATGATAATGAACAGTCCACGGAAGATCAGCGCAATGGTGATACCGACGGAGAGCACGTATTTCTGAATCTTCTTCGGCACCGCGAAGTTCGACATGATGATGACGAACACGAACAGGTTGTCGATGGACAGCGAGTATTCGGTCAGCCATCCCGAATAGAACTCGATGGCGGGCTTCGATCCGGCGAAATACCAGATGCAACCGCCGAAGATCAGTGCCATGACCACGAAGAATGCGATATGCTGCACACACTCCTTGGTGGAAGGCACATGCGGTCGCCTGCCGATGACGAACAGGTCGACGATGAAGAACAGCGCGAGCACCACAAAAGTGGCGATTTCAAATGCAAGAGGGGTTTCTGCCATGATTCACTACACTAAACCATTATGGTGACGGCCAGCCATTCCACTACCACTGTCCAATGGAGGATGGAGATGTGTGTATCTCCATCCTCCACCTTGTAATTGAAATCAACAAACAGGATGTGGGAGGTCAACTGCCACGGAGGCTCACTTATTCGCCTCCGCAACTCGTGCGACGCTCGCGACGCTACCGCCGCTCACGCCCCGCAAATAACGCCAACCTTCGGTTGACCATACATCAGCTCACTGTCGTTCGCCTTCGCCTAAAAACGCCTCTGGCGTTTTCTTCACGGCTCAGCCACGGAGGCTCACTTATTCGCCTCCGCAACTCGTGCGACGCTCGCGACGCTACCG
>NZ_JFAG01000021.1:0-44311 GCF_006408915.1 Bifidobacterium sp. UTCIF-1 | reverse complement strand
GAAACACCTTCTCCACGGATTGCTCCTTAGTTTGTATCTCTTCTACAGGGGCTCAATCCAAAACAACTTCTAATCCCCCTTATATACGGTATACCACTCATGGATTGCTGGGAATGCTCAATTCTCGCCGCATTGTTGGTGTTTACCGGATGTTTACCCGTCTGCTCATCTGCTCACCCATCTGCTCATGTCAGGAACCAATCCGTGAAACAACCTGAGAATCAACCAGAGTGCTATCTCGAAGAAGAGAGTCGAAGGCATAGCCTCGTCGGCGGAGCGACGGCAGAACACTACCCGCGGTGTTTGCGCCCGTCTGGATGCTCGATACACGACCGCATAACCGCATAACCGCATAACCACCGATACGACCGCATACGCCCTGCAAATACAAACGGCGTGAGGTGCCGTATCCCATGTGGATACGGCACCTCACGCCGTCAGACAAGATGCCGCCATATACAGGGCATCCTGATGTTTCAGAACTCTTCGGTTGGCGTCAGGCGACTGCTGCGGCGGCGTCGGCTGCGGCGTCCGCCTTGGCGCGACGGTCGGCCAGCGCGGCGCGGATGGCCGGCTCGTTCTTTTCGAAGCGACGGTAGAAGAGCATGATGAAGATGCAGATCGCGTACACGATGATCGGCAGCCAGATGAAGCAGAACTGGATGGCGTTCAGGGCCTCGGGGGTCTGCTGCTGGTTGGCCACGTAGCCAGCGGCGGCCATGATCTTGGAGGGGATCAGGTTGCCCAGACCGGAACCGAACTGGATGCAGAAGGAGGCGCCGACAGCGGAGAGCAGGCCGGCGGCGCGGATGCCGTTCTTCCATTCGCCGTAGTCGACGGTGTCGGCGAGCATCGCGAACGGCATGGCCAGAGCCATGGCGGCGCCGAGGATGGAGATGGCCCAGAAGACCACGAACAGCGCGAAGCTGTTGGAGGCGGTAAGCAGAAGCAGCTGGCCGACGATGGCCATCACCATGCCGAGAATCATGGTGTCGGTCTTGCCTGCCTTGCCCAGCTTCTTGGACAGCGGCGGGATGAGGAAGGTGGTGATCAGACCGAGGATCTGCATGCCGTTGAGCACGGTGGCGAGGTTCTCGTTGTTCAGGTTGTACTTGGCGTAGTACACGGCCACGGACATGCGGTCCTCCTGAGCGATCCAGAAGATGACGAATGCGATGATCAGCGTGATCCACGGCCAGTTGCCCTTGATGGCGTGCAGGCTTTCCTTGAACGGCAGCGGGTTCTGGGTCTTCGGATCGTAGTTGTGCTCGCGGATGTTGCGGAAGGCGAACCACAGCAGGACCACGGCGATGACGCCGTAAACCGCGAAGGTGAACATGAAGCCGACCTTCTGGTTGGTCTCGCCGGTGATCGCCTTGCCTGCCCAGTTGACCAGCGGCAGGGTGCACACGGCGGTGATGAAGGTGCCGAACAGGCCACCGGACAGACGGAAGGTGTTGGCCTTCACACGCTCGGCCGGGTCGGGGGTGAGGTTGGAGAGGATTGCGGTGATAGGCGTCTGGATGCCGGTGTAGACGAGGCCGGCGGCGAGGATGTAGGTGACGGTGGCGTAGACGACCTTGCCTGCCGGCGGCAGGTCAGGGGCGGTGAACGCCAGGAACACGGTCAGTGCGAACGGCACGGCCATCCACAGGAAGAACGGGCGGGACTGGCCCCACTTGGTCTTGGTGTGGTCGACGATGGAGCCCCAGACCGGGGCGGAGATGCAGTCGCCGATACGGGCGATCAGCAGGATCCAGCCGGCAGCGGCGGCGGTGATGCCGAACACGTCGGTGTAGAAGAACATGATGTAGGTGCCGAGCGAGGAGTACAGCAGGTTGCCTGCCATATCGGTGCTCAGGTAGGAGAGCTTCTCCTTCAGCGGCAGCACGCCATCGAAGTTCCCGTCGGCGGCTTCTCCTTGTGCTTTCGTGTTGTCCGTGGTCGTGGCCACGTGTCCAGTCAGGGCAACAGACATAGTGCTTCCTCTCTTACACGTCTGTTTATTGTTCTGAATTGATTACTTCATGTGTGTTTTATCGGTAATGTTTGCGGTATCACCGATAACCAAATGGCATATTAGAATGCACTTACGCACAAAAACGCTCAAAATCTTCCCTGCGCGCGAATCGTTGCGGAACTGTTATCAGCCGACCCCGATTGTTGTCATTCCGTTATCGCACCGTTGCGAAATCGTTATTGAGTGCTGCAACAACCGGACGGATCGCGGCGGCCGGACGGATCGCGGCGGCGATAGCCCGCTGCGCGCGTCACGCAGCGCGCAGCGCCCCGTTATCACACAGCCAGCGTACGTTTACTGCGGCTTCAGTACCCCTCACCTCACCAAACGTACGCTTACCGCCGCTCAGCGTACGTTTACTGAGATAACAGGGCGCGAAACCTCATCGTATATCCTGCATCAGTAGCTCTTTGATGAATTGACTACCCCTCAGTCCCGCCGGGCCAGCTCCCCTGACAAGGGGAGCCATATAAATCAACGGACTTACGACGCGGCACACAAGCGTACGTTTGGCGAGATGAGTGAAGCCGAACTTGTAGGCGATGCACAAAAGCGCACGCCGGACTTCTCCACTCCGCACAACGCGGCATCACCTACGCCAGCGTAACCTCTGTGAATAGCATGGCCGGGGAACCATCGTATGCGACGCCGACCGAACGAACAGTGCTGCGGCATAGCACGCCAGCTATCGCACATAACAGCACACAACCATAACTTCACATAGCCCTACAGCCCACTTCCACAGTCATGATGAACGGCCACTTCACTCGGCAATCATCAATTAAGGAACAACAGCGCACATGCTCACCGAATACACCACCCCCGGCGAATCGATCGTGGTTCGCGACGATCAGACCATCTATTCCCTGCTCACCGACCGCATCGCCCGCACTGGCGAGGACACCGTGATCGCCGCCAGAAAACTCGGCCCCGGACACTGGCAGAACGTGACCACCGGCGAATTCCACAAAAGCGTGACCTCCGCAGCCAAAGGCCTGATCGCACTGGGCATCGGCAAGGGCGACGCAGTGACCATCTTCTCCTCCACCCGCCTCGAATGGGGCATTCTTGACTTCGCGCTGGCTGCGATCGGCGCGGTGAGCGTGCCGATCTACGACACGGATTCCGCCTCGCAGGCGCAGCGCATCATGAACGATTCCTCGGTCAAACTCGCCGTGGCGGACAATCGCGAACGCTTCGACCGTCTCGATTCCGTCAAGGACCACTGCCCCACGCTGCGGCAGATCCTGATGTTCGACGGCAATGCGCTGGGCGCGCTGGAAGGCTTGGGCGTGACCGTTTCCGACGAGGAGCTTCAAGAGCGCGTGGCTTCCGTGCACACCGACGATCTGGCCACGATCGTGTACACGTCCGGCTCCACCGGCAACCCGAAGGGCGCAGAACTGACGCATAAGAACTTCGTCTCGATCACAATCGCCGCCTCGCAGGCCCTGCATGAGGTGATTCTCGACAACCATCCGCGCCTGCTGCTGTTCCTGCCGCTCGCCCACTGCTTCGCCCGGTTCATCCAGTACGCATCGATTGCCTCCGACGATGGCGTGGTCGGCTATCTGCCGGACACCAAGTCCCTGCTGCCCGACCTGCGGTCCTTCGAGCCGACGTATCTGCTCGGCGTGCCGCGCGTGTTCGAGAAGGTCTATAACGCCGCTTCCCGCAAGGCCGGCACCGGCTGGAAAGGACGGCTGTTCGCCAAGGCCGCGGAGGCCGCGCGCACATGGAGCCGCAAGGAACAGGCTGGCGAGAAGCATACGCTGGCCGAGATCGCCGACCGCGCCAAGTACGAGGCTCTCGTGTACCGCACGGTTCGCGGCGCTCTGGGGCCCAAGATCAAGTACGTGGCCTGCGGCGGCGCTCCGCTGTCGTTGGATCTGGCGCACTTCTACAACGGCATCGGCCTGCCGATGATTCAGGGCTACGGCATGACCGAGACGGCGGCGCCGTTCGCCGCCACGCGCGTGACCGACAATGTGATCGGCACGGTCGGCCAGCCCGCACCCGGTTCGTCGATTCGCATCTCCGACGAGGGCGAGCTGCAGGTCAAGGGCCCGAACGTGTTCCGCGGATACCACAATCTGCCGGAGAAGACGGCCGAGGCGTTCACCGCCGACGGATGGCTGCGTACCGGCGATCTGGCGGAGATCGACGATGCGGGACGCATCACCATCACCGGGCGTATCAAGGACATCATCATCACGGCCGGCGGCAAGAACGTCTCCCCCATCCCGCTGGAGGAGGAGATTGCCAAGTGCCCGATCGTGGAGCACTGCGTGGTGGTGGGCGACCGCAGGCCGTTCATCGGCGCATTGGTGACGCTTGACCCGGAGTCGCTCGCCGTGTGGCTGCCTGCGCATGGGCTGTCCGTCGAAACTCCGGTGGATCGCCTGGCCGCGAACGCGGCGGTGCGCGAGGAAATCCAGCAGTATGTGGACAAGGCGAATTCCACGGTGTCGCGCGCCGAGTCCGTGCGCAAGTTCGCGGTGCTGGATACGCAGTTCACGCAGGATAACAAGTGCCTGACGCCATCGCTGAAGGTGGTGCGCCCGGCGGTGAACCGCGTCTTCGCCGATGTGATCGACAACGAGATCTACAACGGCAAGCGGTGATCCGCGCAATTCATTATTCGGCATAAGGGAAGGGCCTTTCGCGCGCCCTTCCCTTTTTGCTATGCATCGCTGTAACCATGTAGCCGCGCTACCGTGCAAACACATTCAAGCTAGAGAATTCCCTACTTATAATTAGGTAAACGGCAGTTATGCTTGAGAAGGAGGATTGACGATGACCGTAGTCGACAGCATTCCTGAGCCGTTGCATGACACCGCATATCTCAGTGCCGAGGACGGCTTTACTGTATTTGAATATGGCAAATCCCGTATACGATTCCGCGCTCCCTATTCGCTAGAGCGATACACCGGCATCAAGCAATGGGACAACGGATATCTTGTTGTGAACGCGAAATATAAGCATGATGACACTCCTGAAGAGGAATATATCGATCTGGAACCGATACTTTCAAACCTGTATATCGATGCCAATCAGTTTGTGAAGCCGATTAAAAAGGTGGAATTAGCCCATGCTTGATGTTAAAGCAATCGCCAGTACGGCAGGAATGATTGTAAATGGCTACGCATTTACCAATACCGTTGACGGTCATGTCAAAGTATTGAATCTCAACGCACCCAGTTCGGCACTGGTACTTGACCATAACGGCAACGTGCTAGAAACAAGCATGGATGATTTGGAAATCGGCATAGTCCAAGAGTATTACCGCAACAACAAGGAATTCTTGGAGATGAGTCATGCCTAAATACTTCCAGTTCATGGTTGCCGGATATTACTTGTATTTCACTTCGTTCTGCGTTATCGAATGCATGCATGTACATGCGAGCGATACCAAGCTCACCGAGTCCGGTTCTGCAAAATTCTTCGTGAAGGCTAATGGCGACACGACGCTGGAGAGACAAGGAAGGCTCACTGCGAGAGAGGTCACGGTTATCCAGAAATTCATCAAGAAGAACTATCGGGAAATGTACCTCAAATGGAAGGAATACAGCACTGAAGATTTCTTCGGGCAAGAACAGTAAACGCATAATAATTGCGACTGTCAGCTTGAGCGATATTTCTGGCACTGGCCGTATTACTGCTGTTTCACAAGAGGAACGCATACATGGGGGGACTGAGGACTTTATCAATTCTGTAGGCTGATTATGTGTGCAGGCAGGTGTCAGCGGACCTCGATGTGTAATGTCTCAAAGCCTAAATGAAGCCATTACTGGCTTGGTACATATTCGACTCACCAAGGTGTCTACCTACAAGATATCTAATCTCCTACAAAGTTGTAACTGAGAAATCAATAGCAAAGGGGCTGCTCCGGTTTCCCGGAACAGCCCCTTCCTTAGCTGCAGCAGTCAACAGCTAATCAGTGACGGTTGTCGAGACGGTGGTACATCTCGGACAGCTGCAGTTCCTTCTCGAACTGGCGGGCGGTGGTGTTCTCGTCAATGACGGCGAGCTCGACACCGGCGATGCGGGCGAAGTCCTCCCACGCCTCACGACCGACGGAGGTGGTCATGCAGGTGTGGTGGGAGCCGCCGGCGGTGATCCAGCACTGGACGGCGGTCTTCAGGTCCGGCTTCGGCTTCCAGACGGCGCGGGCGCACGGAAGCTCCTTGAGGGAGCCCTGCGGCTCGACGACGTCGACGACGTCCATGAGCAGACGGAAGCGTTCGCGCTCGTCAGCCATGGAGACGACGACCACGTCCTTCTTCGGAGCGCCGGAGAAGACAAGGCGGACCGGGTCGGCCTTGCCGCCGATGCCCAGCGGGTGAATCTCCAGCTTCGGCTTGGCGATGGTGCCGATGGACGGGGAGACCTCGAGCATGTGGGAGCCCATGTCGAGCTCGTTGCCCTCGGTGAAGTTGTAGGAGTAGTCCTCCATGAGGGAGGCGCCACCCTCAAGGCCATAGCCCATGACGGCGCCGATGCGCACGAGGACGGCGGTCTTCCAGTCGCCTTCAGCGGAGAAGCCCCAGCCGTACTCGGACGGGAAGCGCTGCGGGCCGACGCCCGGCAGCTGCGGCAGAGCGCCGAGGTCCTCGAAGTTGTCGACGCCGGCGGTGCAGCCGTTGGCGCGCATCATGTTGACCATCGCGGCCTCTTCCTTGGCGGCGATGAACAGGGAGTCGTACTTGGCGTCCAGCAGAGCCGGGTCGACGTCGTACTTGGCCTTGTAGTCCTCGATGATCTCCTTGACCTGATCGTCCTTGACGGCGTCGTAGGCGGCGACGAGCTCGTTGACGGCCCAGGTGTTGATGGAGGCGCCGAACACGCGCTCGGCTTCGGTCTTGTCGCCTTCGGTGACGGCGACGTTACGCATGTTGTCGCCCCAGCGCATGACCTTCATGTTGTTGGAGGCATCCCAGCCGGCGCAGGCGCGGGCCCAGGTGCCGACCTTCTCGGCGACTTCCGGGTCGGTGTAGTGGCCGACGACGATCTTGCGCGGAATGCCGAGGCGAGAGACGATGTAACCGAACTCACGGTCGCCGTGGGCGGCCTGGTTCAGGTTCATGAAGTCCATGTCGATGGTCTCCCACGGAATCTCCTTGTGGTGCTGGGTGGCCAACTGCAGCAGAGGCTTGGTCAGCACTTCGAGGCCACGAATCCACATCTTTGCCGGGGAGAAGGTGTGGCACCAGGTGATGACGCCGATGACGTTCGGGTTGGCGGAGGCTTCGACCATGAACTGCTTGACGCCGTCGGAGGACTTCAGGGTCGGCTTCAGGACGATCTTGGCCGGAATCTTGCCGGTCTTGTTCAGGTAGTCGACCATTTCGGCGGAGTGCTCGGCGACCTGACGCAGGGCTTCCTCGCCGTACAGGTCCTGGGAACCGACGCCGAACCAGATTTCCTTGCCCTCAAAGGGGTTTTCCATAACCATAGGGTTACTTCCTTTACTTCGTTGTTTATGGGGTTTTGTTTAAGCTAAATCAGTGCTGGCCGTAGACGTTCTGGTAGCGGTCGTTCAGCTTATCGATATCGGCCTGGTCGATCTCGATGATGTCGCCGAGCTGACGGGCGGCCCACATGGTGTGAGCGACCTCCTCAGTCATGGCGGCGGCCTTGACGGCGCCTTCAGCATCCTTGCCGATCGTGAACGGGCCATGGTTCTGCATGAGGACGGCCGGGGACTTCGGGTACTTCTTCAGGGTCTCCACGACACCCTCGCCAATGGCCTCGGAACCGATCAGACGGAACGGGCCAACCGGCACCGGGCCGCCGAACTCGTCACCCATCATGGTCAGGCCGCACGGAATGTTCTGGCCGGTGGCCGCCCAGGCGGTGGCGTAGGTGGAGTGGGTGTGCACCACACCGTACACGTCAGGCATGTTGCGGTAGATGTACGCGTGGGATGCGGTGTCGGAGGACGGGGCCTCGGTGCCGTCGACCACGTTGCCGTCGAGATCGACGACGACCATCGAGTTCGGGGTCAGGTTCTCGTAGCGCACGCCGGAAGGCTTGATGACGAACAGGTCGGCGGTGTGCAGACGCTGGGAGACGTTGCCCGCAGTCCACACGACCAGGTTCCACTTGATGAGCTGCTGGTGCAGGTTGGAGACGACCTCACGAACCTGCTTGACCTCGGCACGGACCTCAGGACCGTAATCAGCCAAAGTTGCCATTGTTGGTTTTCCTTTCCACTGTGATGGATGGACGTTTGTTGAAATATTGTGGATATGGACGGCCTGATGGCCGGCTGGTTTTTCTTCCGCTACCCCTCAGACCGCTTACAGCGGCCAGCTCCCCTGACAAGGGGAGCCTGAGCTGCAGAATTACTTGTCTTCGAGATCGATGGTCTCGATGGCGGTGTGTTCGATGGGCAGGCCCTTGGTGAAGCGATCGAAGAAGTTCTCGAAGCCGACCACGTCGGAAGCCTCAGGGGTTTCGGTGACGGACTTGGCGTCCTTGAAGACGCAGCCGTCGAGGAAGTCGGCGAGGTTAGTGTGCTCCTCGTTGGTGTTCCACAGGTAGTTGGCGAGCACGGCCATACCCCATGCGCCACCTTCGGCGGCAGTGGACATGACCTTGATCGGGGTGTTGAAGGCGGCGGCTAGGATCTTCTGGGCGACCTTCGGAGTAGTGAAGATGCCGCCGTGACCCACGAGGGAGTCGATCTGCACGTGTTCCTGCTTGGTCATGACGTCCATGCCGATCTTGACCGGGGAGAACGCGGAGAACAGCTGGGCGCGCATGAAGTTGCCGAGGGTCATGTGGGCCTCGGGGCTGCGGGCGAACAGCGGGCGGCCTTCGGGCAGGCCGGCGAGGAATTCACCGGAGCGGAACGGGTAGTTGAGCAGGCCGCCGCAGTTGGCATCCACATCGTCCGCGATGGCGGAGCGGAACAGGGCGCCGTAGAGCGTGCCGGCGTCCACGGGACTGCCGATGGCCTTGGCGAATTCGCCGAACAGGCCGACCCATGCGTTGAGGTCGGAGGTGAAGTTGTTGGCGTGGCTCATGCCGGCCAAATCGCCGGCCGGGGTGGTGACAAGGTCGACTTCGGGATGCAGCGCCTTGAGCTTGCGCTCGAGCACGACCATCGCGAAGATGGAGGTGCCGGCGGAGACGTTGCCGGTGCGCACGCGCACGGAGTTGGTGGCCACCATGCCGGTGCCGGCGTCGCCTTCCGGCGGGGCGAGCACGACGCCGGGCTCCAACGTGCCGGTCGGGTCGAGGAGCTTGGCGCCTTCCTCGGTCAGCTCGCCGGCCGGGGTGCCGGCCACAAGCGGGGTGGGCAGCAGGTTCTCGAGCTTCCACGGCTGGGCGGCGACCTCGGGCAGGGCGTCGAACTTCTCGATGAATTCGGTCTCGTAGGTGTGGGTGGTCGGATCGATCGGGAACATGCCGGAGGCATCGCCCACGCCGAGCACCTTCTTGCCGGTGAGCTTCCAGTGCACATAACCGGCCAGGGTGGTGAAGTAGGCGACCTTGCCGACGTGCTCTTCCTTGTTGAGCACCGCCTGATACAGGTGTGCGATGGACCAGCGCTCGGGGATGTTGTACTGGAACAGCTCGGAGAGCTTCTGGTGGGCTTCGGAGGTGTTGGTGTTCTGCCAGGTGCGGAACGGCACGAGCAGCTCGCCGTTCTCGTCGAAGGCGAGGTAACCATGCATCATGGCGGAGAAGCCGATGTGGCCGATACGGGTAAGCTTCTCGCCGTACGCGGTCTCGACATCGTTGGCCATGGAGGCGTAGGCGGACTGCAGACCACCCCAAATCTCCTTGGTGGAGTAGCTCCACAGGCCGTCTTCCAGATGGGATGCCCAGCTGTAATCGCCGGAGGCGATGGTGTGGAAGGTGTCGTCAATCAGGACTGCCTTGATTCGGGTGGAACCGAATTCGATACCCAGCGTGGTCTTGCCCGCGCGGATCTTCTCGGCGATGTTAGCGACCTGTTCGGCCGCGTTGTCGACTGCTGCCATATCTTTCCTTACGCCGTGGAGCACCAAGGGGTTCCTTCCCCTTCCTTGGGGTTTTTGTTAGCGCTCACAATTTCCAGAAAACAATGTACCGATAACTGGGGTTCAACACAACTTATAGCGTTGTGTCGTAGATAACGGTTCGATAACGTGCGCTACCGGCGCGGGGCGGGGCCGAGCGAACTGCGGGCCTTGACCTTGGCCGGAATAAGCCCCACTCCATGCTGATTGGTCAGGAACACCGGCTCGTGTCCCTCCCCCAGCAGACGCAGGGTCTCGCGCATGGCCACACCGCCCAATGCCTCGAAGTCAGGCTGCACCGTGGTCAGCGGCGGATAGAGGTTATCCATGCCCGGCATGTCGTCGAAACCGACCACGCTGATGTCCTGCGGGATGCGCAGCTTGTGCTCATGCAGCGAGCGGATGATGCCCACCGCCTGATTGTCGTTTGCGGAGACCACGGCAGTGGGCAGCGGCGCGCCTTTCATGCCGTATTCGTCAAGCAGATGGTTCATCTGTGCATAGGATTCGTCCGAATTCCACGTATGGCAGCGGACGATCTGCGAATCGATGGAATGCATCGCGGAGAGCTTGCGCCATGCGTCAAGACGCGTATGCGCATCGCGCCACTCGTTTGGTCCGGCGAAGTACAGCGCCGACTTGTGCCCGTATTCGCTCATCATTCCCACGATTCTGGCCATAGCATCCCATTGGTCGATGCCGACCAGTGCCGTCCGGCGCTTGTTGTCCGTGGAGATCAGGCTCAGCCCCTCGCGCACGGTCATCTGCCCGTGCGTGGAGGTCACGATGACGCGCGGCTGGTTGACCTTGGCCCGGCAGGCCGCCGCGAACATCACATCAGTGGGCGTCAGGAAAATGAAGGCATCCACGTTCTGTTCGATGAACGTATCGCAGAGATTGTCGAATTCCGCCTGCGTGCACAATGCCTCATGCACCATCATCACGCTCATGAACAGGCCATGCTCGCGCGCGATGGATTCGATGGAGGTGATGGCGGAAATCGGCCCGAAGAACTTCATACCGCCGGCGATCAGGCCAATGGTGCGCGATCGGTGGGAGGCGAGCGCCCGGGCGGAGTTGGAAGGGCGGTAGCCGAGCTGATCCACGGCTGCCTGCACCTTGGCGCGCGTGGCATCCGAGACGTCCGGCGAATTGTTGATCACACGGGACACCGTCTGATGGCTCACTCCAGCCAGTTTGGCCACTTCGAACATGGAAGGACGTTTATTGATTGCGCGGTTGGCCACCATACCACCTGAACCTTTCCGCAGTCGCCGGCATCCTGTGCACGAACCTACGATGCTGTTGGTAGAGACTTTAGCGCGTTGCGCTGATTTGGACGTGAACGCTCACAGCATCGTGTCGCGCCGCAACCGGCATGCTCAGGTGAGGTGCCAGCTGACGCGATGCAATGGCGTCGGCCCGTGCTTGGCGATGGCCGCGCGATGGGCGGCGGAACCATAGCCCTTGTTATGATCCCACCCGTACGGCGCGTATCGCGGATCGCTGTGTGCGAGCTCAACCATCAGCCGGTCTCGCGTCACTTTGGCGATCACCGCGGCCGTGGCCACCGTGGCGCAATGCTGGTCGCCTTTGACTTTGGTGGTGACTGTGGCCGGAATCGGCACTTCCGGCGCGTCGAAGGTACCTAGTGTTTTGGTGATGTAGTCGTTTGGGCCATCGAGGATTGCGCCGACCGTGATGGGCCTCCCCTCAGTCGCCTGCGGCGCCAGCTCCCCTCCAGAGGGGAGCCAATAAGTATCAGGCAATTGCAGTCCGAGCCGGTGCTCGACTTGGGTCAGCGCGCGCAACGACGCGACGCCGAGGGCATGGCTGATACCCCACTCGTCTATTTCGGCGTTGCTGGCCTGTCCGACAGCCCAGGCAGCGCACCAATCGCACAATTCCTCATAGATGGCTTCGCGACGATGTTCGGTGAGCATCTTGGAATCGGCCACCCCGGCGGGCACATCAAGCCTTTCGCCATCATCGGCAGCGGTCAGATCGCGCGACCAGATGGCCGCACACCCCACCATGACCGGGCCGGCGAGCGCGCCTCGGCCGACTTCATCGAAACCGACGACCAGGTCATAGCCTTGGGCGGCGAGGCTCTGTTCGAGCTCAAGGGTCGGGGTGATCACTGCGGGATGTTCCTTTCGATTGCCTGATATTCGGGTCGACACCGTGCTGTCGTTATGGTTGCGTCGGCGTTATGGCTGTGTCGGCGTTATAGACATGTCATGGCCTTGTCTCATCCGTGTCTTATCCATGTCATGCACAGCACCGGCTGAGCGTCTTACGGGATGCGAATCGGCATAGACGCGGAACCGGTTCAGGAAGCCGAGGACGATGCGGAGGGCACGTCGGCGAACACCTCGTGATGCGCGTCAAGCATGCCGATGCGGTTCAGCGGCCAGTAGGTTACCAGACCGGTGCCGACCACATCGGAGATCGGCACCAGACCATGGTCGCCATCGTCCTGATGGTAGCGGGAGTCCGCTGAATTGGCGCGATTGTCACCCATGACGAACACGTGCCCCTCGGTCACGGTCACCGAGAAGGGGAAGGAACTGGGGTCGACGCCCGGGCGGATGTACGACGATTCGTTGACGGCCACACCGTTGATGGTGATCGGCTGGCCGGCGCCCTTGCATTCCACCACGTCACCGGGCAGTCCGATCAGTCGTTTGATGAGGAATCCGCCGCCGAGCCCGCTGCTCTGCTCCTCGGACAGCCAGTTGTTGGGATCCTTGAACACCACGATGTCACCACGCTGCAGATCGAAGTACTTCGGCGTGAGCTTGCTGGCGATCACTCGGTCGCCGGGCACGATGGTGTCCATCATAGAGCGGGAGGGAATCTCATAGAAACCGACAAGGAAGACGCGGATCAGTACTACGACCAGTACCGGGATGCCGCACCACAGGAAGAAGTCGCGCAGCGTGAAACTATTGTCGTCCTTCTTACGGGAACCAGCCGAGCCATGCGACGCGCCGCGAGCCGCCGAGGCAGCAACCAGTGCGGCAGCGCCCGCACCCGCAGCGGCGGCAATCGGCACCGCAGGCGGCACCGGCGTCACATCAACGCCATGATCGGCCACCTGAACCGTCCGCGAATCGCGAGCCAGCGATGCTTCGTCATCGTAAGGGGCCGCTGAGGCAGCGTCAGCACTGGCTCCGGCGCCGGTAACGTCAGCAGCAGCCGGCATGCCGACGGAATCACCCGAATCAAATGCGCGAACGGAGCCCGCGACACCTTGCGAATGGTCGCCGGCAGCTTCGCCAATCACGGGATATGGCAGCGCCTCGTCGCCCTGGCCATGTTCATCGTTCTGCATTACGCATCCTCCGTGGGTCGTGTCCGGCACCGCATTCATCGGCACTCAGCGCGATATCTTACTTGCCCTCTACGAATTCAGCCCGAAAGCCGATGGCCTCCGGGCTGAATCTCACGCCTCATTCGCTGCGATGTGGGCGATGAACACCGTCATCATCCATGTCAGCATGCGAACAAACGTCTGATGGACGAACTCACTTGGCGGAGTTGTCGCGGCGCTCGACGATACGAGCGGCCTTACCGCGCAGGGCGCGCAGGTAGTACAGCTTGGCGCGGCGCACACGGCCCTTGCGCACGAGCTTGATGGAGTCGATGGACGGGGAGTGCAGCGGGAAGCGGCGCTCCACACCGGTACCGAAGCTGATCTTGCGGACCACGAAGGTCTCGCGCACGCCGGCACCCTGACGGGCGATCACCACACCGGTGAAGGTCTGGATACGGGAGTTGTTGCCTTCCTGGATCTTCACGTTCACGTCGACGGTGTCGCCGGGACGGAAGGCCGGGATCTCCTCGGCCGGCTTCATGTGCTTGGCGTCAAAAGCCTCAATAGCGTTAACCATTGTTATTCCTTCAGTGCTGCCGCATATCAGCCCCAGGTTTGGCGTCGCATGCCGCGCGTGCGGTCCTGCCGCGCACGACGCGCCCCATTAGCGCGAACGGATGCGATCGCTGACGTGCTTCCCTCAGGTTTGCCTCAGGGAGGCCTGCCGATCCGCCGAAAGTCAGGTATCGCGCACATCCCGCACCATAAGGCGGAACACGGCGAAACCGTTCGACTGGACCCACGGAGAAGCCGGCTTATGCGGCGGCCTGCTTCTCGACACAGCAATCGACGATTTTACGGCAACTTGCGGACACTCTCACGTATCACCAGACTGGTGGTGAGTTCGAGGTGCGTGGGCATCCCGCCGGCGGAACCTTCCAGGATCTGCATCAGGGTGGCGGCACCGAATTGCGCCATCTCACGCACGGCGTGATGCACGGTGGTCAGAGGCGGCAATAGCAGCCGGCTGGTGGGTAGATCATCGAAACCGACGACCGAAAGATCGTCCGGTATGCGAAGGCCACGCTCCCATGCCGCCGCATATACGCCGGCGGCCTGCATGTCGCCCGCCGCGAATATGGCAGTGGGCGGATTCGGCATGGACAGTAACTCGCACGCATGCTTCTTGCCGTCGTCGTACCGGAATTCACCGGAGCTGACCAATGCGGGATCCACCGTAAGCCCCGCCTGCCGCATGGCCCCGCGGAATCCGTCCAATCTGGCCGCCGCAGTCTGCAGATACGTGGGACCGCCGATGAAGGCGATGCGCGTATGGCCTTGGGCAATCAGGTATTCAGTGGCTTCGCGCACGCCGGCATAGTCGTTCGATCCCACCGTGGGCACATTCTGGGGCACATCACCAGTAGGATCGACCAGGACCGCCGGAATACCCGACCTTGCCAATCGCTCCTCGGCCTCCTTCGGGAATTCGAACAGCGGGATGATCACCCCGGCCGAGCGGCGGGCGAGCACTTCCTCAAGCCACACGCCAATGCTCCAATTATCACCGGTCCGGGCGGAGACCACTGGGACATATGGCTTCCGCAAACCAGCCAGCACACCGGAGAGAATCTCCTCGGACCATGGTGTGTCGAGGTCATCGAGCAGCAGCTCGACGATATCGGTGGTGGTCTGTTCGGTACGGCGCCGGCGACGGTATCCGTTCTTCTCCAAGAGCTGTTCGATGCGCTTGCGCGTGGCGTCGGAAACACCCGGACGATTGTTGAGCACTTTGGAGGCAGTGGAGAGCGAAACCCCTGCCTCGCGGGCAATCTGGGCCAGCTTGGCACCACCGGGCTGCGAGGCCGGCGCCCTCACCGCACCGCGCTGCGAAGATGACGTGCGCTGTGAATCCATACAAACCTCCTCCACGGCACCGCACAGGCAATACGCGATGGCACCATGCGAAATATCATCACATCCCATCATACAGGAAAAGTTTTCTAGAAACTTTCTTCTTTCTTATGAAAGATACACAATACGCAATAAACCTTGATATATCAACAAACACGCCGTATTTCACACTTCAAACACCTCGCGTTATTGTTCACAAATGAACATCGATGTTTCTCTCATAGAAAGAAAGTTTCTTGAGAGAATAACTCTTGCCTATGCAATGCAGCGTTGTTGCCTAGGGAACAACCGAAGAAAGGACTTCCCCCATGTCTTCCAATGAAGCGACCGCCACGGTGGGCGTCACCAACGAATCGCAGCCGAAGCTGCCCACGCGCATCGGATGGGCGCTGGTCATCGGCCCGGCCTGTTGGCTCGGCCCATACGTCGGCACATCCGTCACCCTGCTGCCCGCCAAGATCCAGCAGCTCGCCCCAAACGACAAAGTCACCCTGGTGGCCACCTTCTCCGCAGTGGCCATGGTCGTGGCCACAATCGCCAACATCCTCGCCGGCGCGCTATCCGACATCACCCGCACCAAGCACGGCAAGCGCACCCCGTGGATCGTCATCTGCTCTATTCTCTCCGGCGTTCTGCTGTGGCTGCTGTCCGCCGCGCCGAACATCCCGGTGCTGCTCGGCGTATGGGCCGTCTATCAGGCCGTGCTCAACGCCGTCGTCGCCCCGATGATCGCCCAACTGTCCGACCGCGTCGCCCCGCGTTGGCGTGGCACCATCTCCTCCTTCTATGGCATCGGCATGGCCTTCGGCAACTACGGCTCCGGCATCATCGCCTCGCAGTTCCTCGGCAACGTGGGCACCGGAATTCAAGTACTCGCCGCCTTCGCCGTAATCGGCGGCATCCTGTCCGCCGTCATCGCCAAGGAACCCAGCAACCTCGACGAACCGCGCGCAGAGTTCAGCCTCGACACCCTGAAACAGAACTTCATGTTCCCGACCAAGAACTGCCGCGACTACTATCTGGCGCTCGCCGGCAAGATCCTCATGGTCACCGGCCAGTACGTGATCGTGGGCTACCAGCTGTACATCTTCACCGATTACATGAAGCTCGACGACAAGGCCACCGCGGGTTCCGTCTCCATCATGTCCGTCATCCTCATGATCACCGGCATCGTGTTCTGCGCCATCGCCGGCCCGCTGGCGGACAAGTTCCACCGTCTCAAGGCACCGGTGGCCGTGACCACCATCATGCTCGGCGTGGGCGCGTTCTTCCCGTTCATCGAAGCCAAGCCGTGGACCATGCTCGCCTACGCGCTGGTGGCCGGCATCGGCATGGGCGCCTACAACGCCGTGGACGGCGCACTGAACGTGGCCGTGCTACCCGACCCGAAGACCGCAGCCAAGGATCTGGGCATCATCAACATGGCCAACACCTTGGGACAGGTCTTCGGACCGATGATCGCCGCCGGCGTGATCAACATCCTCGGCTACCGCGCCATCTTCCCGGCCGAGACCATCATCTGCGTGATCGGCGGCCTGCTGATCATGATGATCAAGCGCGTGAAGTAACACCTACTGTCACCCATCATCCATGAGCCAGGCTTGACGCCATACTTGCTATGAGCACAACCTGGCTCTGATGATCTTCCGGTCAACGATAACCACAATCCACAATTCCCATAACCTCGTCATTACGCACCTGCTTCATTAAGGACAGCATCATGAGCGCGATACCCCAACCCAACACCACCATCTCCTCCTTCACACCCGTGGCGGATGTGCCCCGTCGCCTCTTCGGCTCGTTCGTCGAGCAATTGGGCCGAGGCGTGTACGGCGGCATCTATGAGCCGACCCATCCAACCGCCGACGAATTCGGCTTCCGCACCGACGTACTCGACCTCGTCAAGGAGCTCGGCGTCACCTGCGTGCGCTACCCGGGCGGTAACATCGTCTCCAACTACCGCTGGGAGGACGGCACCGGCCCGCGCGAGCAGCGCCCGGTGCGCCGCGAGCTGGCCTGGCACCAGACCGAAACCAACGAAGTCGGCATCGACGACTTCTATCACTGGAGCAAGAAGGCCGGCACCGAAATCATGCTCGCGGTCAACATGGGCACCCGCGGACTGCAGGAAGCGCTCGATGAGCTGGAGTACGTCAACGGCGCACCCGGTACCACGATCGCGGACCGCCGTGTAGCCAACGGCATTCCCGAACCGATGAACATCGCCATGTGGTGCATCGGCAACGAGATGGACGGCCCTTGGCAGGTGGGCCACATGACACCCGAGGAATACGCCAGCCGGGTGGAGAAGGTGGCGCACGCCATGAAGCTCGCCGAGTCCGGCCTCGAACTGGTGGCCTGCGGATCGTCAAGCGCCCAGATGCCGACGTTCGGTACATGGGAGAAGACCGTGCTCACCCGCGCGTATGAGTATCTGAGCTTCGTCTCCGCGCACGCCTATTACCATGACCACGACCACGAGTCGCACAAGCCGGAAGGCATGCGCGAATTCCTCGCTTCCTCCGAGGATATGAAGCAGTTCATCGCCACTGTGGCATCCTGCGCCGATTATGCGCGCGAGGCCAACCATGGCAGCAAGGACATCGCGATCTCCTTCGACGAATGGGGCGTGTGGTATCAGGACATCTGGCAGAAGCAGGAGGCTGAGTGGAAGGCGGCCGAAACCGAGGGGCTGCACACCGAACCGTGGCCTAAGGCGCCGCATCTGCTCGAGGACGTGTACACCGCGTCCGACGCGGTGGTCGAAGGCTCTCTGATGATCACCCTGCTCAAGCACTGCGACCGCGTGCGGTCCGCTTCGCGCGCACAGCTGGTCAACGTCATTGCGCCGATCATGGCGGAGGACAACGGCCCGGCATGGCGGCAGACTATCTTCTACCCGTTCGCCGAGGCCGCGAATCACGCCCGCGGAGTGGCGTATGCGCCTGTGATCGACGGCCCGACGTTCCTCACTGAGACGTATGGCGACGTGCAGGCGCTGGAGGCCGTGGTGACTTGGGATGAGGAGACGCGCGAAGGCTTGATTCTGGCCGTGAACCGTGATTCTGACGCGGCGCACGAGCTTTCCGTTGACGTTTCCGGCCTGCCCGGCGTGGATGCCACGCGTTTTGCGGTGACGCACGCTGAGATGCTGCATGACGACGATCCGTATCGTCGCAACAGTGCCGAGAAGCCGGACGCCGTGGTACCGCAGGTGTTGAACGTGTCCGTGGATGGTGCTGTAGCCTCCTATGTGCTACCCGAGATTTCATGGTCGGCAGTGCGGTTCACGGCCTGATCTCAAGGAAGTTCCGTCTCGGCCCCTGCCCGTATAGGATTGCGGAGTAATACCGGTTCCTCAGGCTCATGTCGGCTTGCAACCCGGCATGAGCCTGTTTTTATGAATCCAGGGCCTAAGGAGCAGGATATATGGCTTTCCAGGAGACGGTGACGCTGCACGACGGCACTGCGATGCCGAGGCTGGGTATGGGCACGTGGCATCTGGCCGAGGGGCGGCGGTCCGAGCGGCAGGAGGTTGGGGCATTGCAGGCCGGTCTTGACGCCGGGCTGACGCTGATTGACACGGCCGAGATGTACGCCGACGGACGCGCGGAGTCGCTGGTAGGGCGGGCGATTGCGGGGCGTGACCGGTCGCGGCTGTTTCTGGTCTCCAAGGTCTACCCGCACAATGCCGGACGTCGCCACCTGCGCCACAGTCTGGAGGCCTCGCTGCGGCGTCTTGGCACCGATTATCTGGACATGTACCTGCTGCACTGGCGTGGTTCGGTGCCACTGGCCGAGACCGTGGAATGCATGGAACAGGCCAAGTCGGACGGGTTGATCCGCAACTGGGGCGTGTCGAACTTCGACACCGCCGACATGCGTGAACTGTTCGACGTTCCGGGCGGCGATGCCTGTGCGGTGAACCAGGACCTGTATCATCTCGGCTCGCGCGGCGTGGAATACGATCTTCTGCCGTGGATGGACGCACATCAGGTGCCGCTGATGGCGTACTGCCCGCTGGCGCAGGCGGGTCGATTGCACGACAGGCTGCTCGGCTCGCCCGTGGTACGTTCGATTGCCGCGGCACATGGTGTGGAACCGATGCAGGTGCTGCTCGCGTTCGTGCTGCGACGCCCCGATACAATTGCGATTCCTTGCAGCGGCAGCGCCGGGCATGTGCTTGACAATCTCAAGGCACTCGACATCACGCTCGGCGAGGATGAACTCGCGGCGCTGGACGACGCATTCCCCGCGCCGACCAGCAAAGAGCCGCTCGACATGGAGTAAGGCTCCGACACCGCGATACCGCGCACTTAAAGAACGGATAATCCGCCTTCGCCTATCAGTTCGGCGTGAGCGGATGCTGCGCCGAGCCGCGTCCACCCAATCACCCGACATGTCCTGGACATAACCGACTGTTCTGGGCATAACCAGACCGCACACCCCACCCCATCACGGATTCTGGGCATACACGCATCATTTATTCTGGGCACAACCGTGTCATTACGCACATTCTGGGCATAGACGTATCACTAGGGGGCCGTTTCCGTCGTCCTCGTGATACGTCTATGCCCAGAACAGGATTCGACAAGCCACTGATATACCGTATATGCCCAGAACAGGAGGGCGGGTGGACATGGTCAACGACGTGATCTTTGATTTCTGCGGTGTGCTGGTCGATTGGCAGCCGCGCCGCGCGTTGGAGGGGTTGTTCCCTGAGAAGGACGTTGCAGCGTTCTTTGCCGATGACGATCGCTGTGGATTCATGTATTTCGACGATCTGCACGATCGCGGTACGGACTATTCCGAACTGCTGCCCGCATACGAGGAGGAATACGGCACGCAATTGGGCCGGATGATGCGAGTCTATGCGGCACATATCGATCGCACGCTGGTCGGCCCGATGCCCGGCATGCCGGAGCTACTGGCCGACCTGCAGCATCAAGGCGTCCACATCTGGGGGCTGACCAACTGGGGGCGGGACACATGGCCCGTCATGGCCAGCCGATTCCCGGAGCTCATCAGGGCATTGGACGGCGTCGTCGTCTCCGGCCGCGACGGCAATGGCACCGCCAAACCGGATGAGGCGTTCTTCGACCTCGCAATCGAACGGTTCGGCGTGGACCGCGCGTCCACATTGTTCGTGGACGATTCCCCATACAACATCGACGGCGCGCAGGTCGCAGGATTGCCGGCCATCCGATTCGTTGATGCCGCCGGGGTGCGCACCCGGGTCATGGAAGCGTAGCGTATCGAAACACTACGCAAGCGGCCCAGTCTCCGAAAGCACATTCCGCGAGCCTGCCATATCAATTCCGTGAGCCGGACGCGCCCGGTCCGCGAGTCGGACGCCGATTGCGGCGGCCGACCACCATGTTCTAGCATGAACCCTCGGTTCATAAATGTCCACATTACGGACTTTATCATTCACATAATGAACATATAACCGGTGACCGCTGAAGGGGCGGCCGACCGCGGCACGTAACTGAGCGCCCGCGGCCAAGAGGATATCAGGGTGGCGGAGGGTAATCATGGTCGCGTTTTCTCTGACGGCCAACAATGAAATCGGCCAGCAGGCCGTGTGGAAAGCGGTCCCGTTGGGCCGTCTCGAATTCCCACAGGTAAGCGAACCGTATGACGGCGCATTCGATGACGATTTCTGGCCGAGCAGGCATAAGGAATACAACCGGCTCGAATGGGACGCGATGGACTGGAACGCGGTTCGCAGTCAGATGGATTTGGCGTCAGAACAGCTGGAAAAGCACCCTGAGGCATCACCCGAGCTGGAATTCGATGTTCCTTCGGTGCGGGAGCGCACATTTCTGGAGATGTGGTTCGGCTACGGCGATCCGAGTGTCGAAGCCACGGCCATCAGCGGCGAGCGCTCCGGAGGCACCGGGCAGGAAGACGCGGCAAACCAGAACGCGCCCGAATCCAAACCGACACGGTATCGCGTCGGCTACGGACAGCATCGCATCTGCGCGTACGCCGACTACCCGATGGGCACGCGAGACCGCAGTCTGATGCGGATTCCTGTATCGGGATTCCTGCCGACCGGTCCCCTCTCCCCTGATACACTCATACCCGTGCTCACACACTGACAAAGGCCAATAAAGGGTGAGCCGGATGCGATAGACGAACAGGACATGACGCTATGAAGACGAACAGAACACACCCACGTGCCGTGGTTACCGCAAAGGCCGCGCGCTCGATCGAAGAGGGACATCCCTGGGTGTACGAGGGCGAAGTGAGGCGATTCGAGCTGCCTTCAGGCGATTCATGGGACAATAACGGTTCGCTCAAGCCCGGAGCGTGGGATTCGACCGGCTCCGGAGAGGCAGCGGATTCCGCACAATCCGCGGATCCCGCTCAATCCGAGCAATCCGCACAATCCGCACGGCGGCAGCGCCCCGCCAACGACTTCCGCGAGCGCCGTCGGCGCAAGGAACTCCTCAATGCACCCCAGACCGAGGACGAGATCATTCCGTTCGAGGCCCTGCCTGACGGCTCGATTGTGGACGTGGTGAGCCTCAAGGGCTCGTATCTCGGCACCGGCCTGCTGTCCCGGCACAGTCGCATCCGCGTGCGACTGGTGACGCGCAACGCCAACGATGACTTCTCCCCCGCGTTCTGGGAGCGCAAGGTTCGCTGGGCATGGGAGTATCGCAAAACCGTGATGGGCGACGATGCGCATGCCTGCCGCGTGATCTTCTCCGAAGCCGACGAGTTCCCCGGTCTGATTGTGGACCGGTTCAACGATGTGCTCGTCACTCAGACGTTGTCCGCCGGCATGGAACGCCTCAAGCCCGTGGTCTTCTCGGCACTGATCAAAGTATTTGCCGAAGACGGGGTGTCGCTGCGCGGCATCTACGAGCGCAATGATGTCGCCACGCGCTCTCTGGAAGGACTGGAACAGACGACCGGCTGGTGGTCGCCGCAATCAGACGATGACAGTGCCGGCGACACTGTAGACGCTGCCGCTCATACCGACGCTGCCGATTCAGACCTGACCGTCACCGACATCACCGAGAACGGCGTCAGGTATCACGTCGATTTCGCGAACGGCCAGAAGACGGGATTCTTCCTCGACCAGAAGTACAACCGCAGGGCCGTGGCTCGATTGGCACAAGGGCGGCGCGTACTCGACTGCTGCACGCATACCGGCTCCTTCGCCCTCAACGCGGCGCTCGGCGGCGCGGAATTCGTGCGCGCGGTGGATGTATCCGAAACCGCCATCGACATGGCCCGGGAGAACGCACGGCTCAACGGGCCGGATGTCGCAGGTCGCATGGACTTCACCGTCGCCAATATCTTCGATCTGCTGCCCGAGCTAGAGCGCACGCGCAACCCCGAGCATTTCGACTTCATCATCCTCGATCCGCCCGCATTCACCAAGAGCCGCAGAACCATCGGCTCAGCCGAACGAGGCTACCGCGAAATCAATTATCGGGCGATGCGCATCTTGCCGCGCGGCGGCTATCTGGCGACCTGCTCCTGCTCGCATTTCATGGATCACGAACGGTTCAAGCGCATAATCGCCGAAGCGGCGCAGGATGCCGGCGTGCGCCTGCGGCAGATCGAGGAACGCCAGCAGGCACCGGATCATCCGATTGTCTGGGGCGTGCCGGAGACCGACTATCTCAAGTGCTTCCTGTTCCAGGTGGTGTGACCTGCCGCACGTACGAAACAGCAGTAACCGAGCCGATGCGGCAATTGCTGCACCACAACTCAAAGCTCTCTGAGCTACTGCTGAAGCTACTGCTGATCCCGCATCGCGCGCATTCGCCGCTCCTCGTAGTCGTTCCACTCCCTTTTGCCCGCAGCCAGCAGCTCTCCGGACGTGGCGATATCCTCCATGACCTGTTCGCAACGACGTGAGGTACGTTGCAATGAATCAACAATCTGCGTTGCGGCATCGGAACCGACGTCAAGCGCCTTCGCCTCGGCTATGAGACGCTGGCGCATGGCATCGAGCTGGGCGGCACGACCCCTGAATTCCTCAAGGATGGCCTCCGGATCACCGAGCGCAAGCAGTCTCATCCACCTATCAGACAGCTGCTCGCCATCTTCCATATCGCCTACCTTTCGTTCCGCCGACTTCGCGCATATCCCAATCACATGCCGAGCCGACGACTATACTCCTTGGCCTTCTGGGCACCGTCACGAAGATTGACGGCGAGCATATGCAGATCATCAGCCGTATTGCTCAACGCAGACAAGGCCGATACAAACGAAGGCGCCGGCACGTCCTTAATCTCCGCATTCACACGATGGGCGAACGACGTAAAGGCCCGCTCCAGCAGAATGACGGTCTGCATATCGGCTTCGGCATCGGCCCTCATCTGCTCGAGCATCTTCTGGCGATCCTGAATCAAGCTCATAAGACCTTCCCGACTATTTCAATCCCACGATTACAAACAACCGAAAAATGCAATAAACTCTGTTTCAGCAAGATTCAAGGCATCCAAACACTCCACGATACTGAGCTCGGACATTCTCGAGTAACGCAACGTAGTCTTTGTCACCGCCATATACGTCGTAGAGTGTATTGATGTTGCTCTCGACGGATTTATACCTATCGTCGATAACTTCATACTGCGCATGAACCTGATCCTTCACGCCCTGCAGATATGCACGCAAATCATCATCCATATCATTCCCTCAATCAGAGTTGTTCGAGGCGCGAGTAATACGAATCCATCTTCGATTTCGCCTCAAGCAGAGCGCTGACCACAGTCTGTAATCCGCTCGCCGCATTGTCTAGGATGGCCGCGGCGCGTTCTCCCGTGGCGCTGCCGCTCAGCTGACTGTTGACTTCGGCAGCGAGCCGCTCAAGCTCTTCCTGCACTTTTTGCGTATCGCCAGCACCGCTGAGCGTCTGATCCGCAATCTGCTTGAGTACATCTTTCTTATCTTGATACATTCCCATAACTTGTTCCTTTCCTTACAGCGTGTATGGAGAGACCTATCTGTCGCATCACTGTCGCATCACAAGCCGTCGCGCATTTGCGCCAACTGCTCCTTGGCCTGATACACGGTCTCGCCGGCTTGGGAATATAAGTCACGCGCGGTAGCCGCGCTGTCGATGAATCCTTGAACATCGCCGCTTCGCGCGCCGCTAAACGCCTCACTCAACGCGCGAAGATTATTCTGCAAGTTCACCTGATCTTCGACGAGAATCTTGTTATATTGCTCCAATTGGGAAACATAGCTATCGATAAGCTGGATGATTTCATCCATATACAATCCTTTCCGCTGCGGTTCAATATCCGAACAACGCCGATGTGATGCGACGTCGTGTTTCCAGATTCACCGGCGTATACGGAATCACCGTCACCGGCTCGGACAGATACGTGCTGTCGGCCACGAGAGCACGATTCGCGCGCGGCTTCCATGCCGTGAATGGCCCGAGTTGCCGCTGCACTTCACGCTCATCCAGCCGCAGCATGATCTTGATGTCGAAGTATCCGTTGTTGCCGAAACCCACGTGCGACTCGAATACGCTGGTCTTCATCCACCAGCCGAGCACATGCACGCCTTTCGCCGGACCGTCCTTGACGAGCTTGCCGAAACTTTTCGGCATATCGGCCACCTTGTCGAGGCCGAAGCCGATCAGATAGACCAGATCGTCATCGGCGGTCCGCGAGGTCAGGGAATCAGCCAAATCGTTCACCACCGCGCCAAGAGCCTTGCCTTCGACGCGCTGCACGGGGAATCCGATGGATTCCATGAACTGATAGAAACCGTTCATGTCATTGCGCTTCGCGGCATCGGCATCGGTCAGATCGCACACGATGAACTGCGCGTTGCCTTTGGTGTTCCGAAGGGCGAGCGCTATCGCGGCATTCTGCAGCAATCCGATCGCATTGTTCACATGCTCCTCATCCTGCGCATCCGCATCCGCATCCGACGCATCATCAGTCGCACCGGGACCAATGCCGGTCACCTCATCGACATCGATGTCGGCATCGTCGAACTGCTCTTCACCAGCACCGAATACCGCCATATTGCGTCCGGAATCCTCGCCGAAGTCAAGCTTGAGCGAAGAGCCACCCACCGAGATGCGCTCGCCCACGAACAGTTCCGGCCGGCCGCCGCGCGTGGCGAGCATTTCCGCCGAGGCGGCATCCAGACGAATGACCTTTGTGCCGTCATACACGTATGGCGGCCTGGTGAAATCGCGGGCGTGAATCCACCAGTTTCGCCTCAGCCGTGAAAGCACGGCGTCATCCGCCCAGGCAACGGCGACCTTACGGTTCGAGGCGATGGCGCCATAGTCGAGGTTGACGATGGCCTGCCCCATATGCAGGTCGGCGGCTGCCGTATTGCCCAGACCCAGCGTCGCCTCGGATTCCCGAATGGAGTTGCGATGCGCAATACGAATCGGCGTCTGCGCGAAGATGTCGGAGTCCTTGCTCAGTTCGATGCCGCTGGCGATGGTCTGCGAGGCGAGGATGAAGTGAATGCCCGCAGCACGGAACAGGCGCGTGGACTTGGACAGCATGGCCACGACGTCGCGCGCCATAGATTTGTCGTCGAGCATCATCTGGAATTCGTCGATCACCACAACAATACGGGGAACGACTGCACCCGTGGATTCACGGTACTGCTTGATGTTCTGGCAGCTATGGCGTTTGAACAGACGCATGCGCCTTTGGTAGACGGCATAGAGGTGCTGGAGCACCGCCATACCGAATTCCACATCGCTTTCCAAGCCAAGTGCACGCACATGCGGCAGATAGTCCTGATGGTCGATGTTCGCATATTGCCGCAGCGTGACGCCTTCCTTGAAATCAAGGAGGTACAGCTCCAACTCACGCGGCGAATACCGTTGGCATAGGCTATGGAGGATGACGGCTATGAGGTTCGACTTGCCCTGACCGACAGCGCCGGTGATCAGCGCATTGTGCAGCTGCTCACGGTTGGAGCCGATGGTCACGCGGGTGGTTTCGAGACCGTACATGCCGACGTCGAAAGTCACGCCGTCGGAGCTGTTGCCCGTCCACATGGCCTGTGGCGACGTATCACACACGTCTTCGAACAGCACCGGATCCATGGTGGATTTCGAGAATCGTTCGGCGAGATCAGCACAGGAGTCGATGATGGTGTTCGCTGAGACGTTAGGGGTCAGTGACGTGTTCGTGGTGATGACATGGCATTTGTTCGACAGGAACATGACGCTCGCGTCATCCGGGGTGGGCGAGACGATGAGGAAGGTGACGCCCGCAGCTGGCCCTGCGGCCATCAGGATGGACATCAATTCCTTGGTATGGTCATTGAGCATGTACATGTCGGCGGTGATGACGACCAGTATGTAGCTCTCCACCCGTTTACCCGTGGCCCGGCGGAAATCAAGCAGCGAGCGCTGACGTCCCTGAATCACCGTGTGCACACCGTGGATATGCTGCTCGAGCTTGACGCAGTAGTCGCCCAGTTCTTTCTCCGTGATGAGCACGCGGAGCAGATGGTCGGCTTGCAGGCCGGCGAAAGGAGCGGCGACGCCGCGCAGATTGTAGTCGAACACGACGAGTTCCAGTTCGCCGGGATCGGTGCCGAGCAACGACTTGAGCATGATCTCCTGCGCGATCTGCACCGTGCGGGGGCCATAATCCTCCTCAAGCCAGATGTTGCCGCGACCGACCGCATCGACCGGTAATCCCTCTCGGCCGAGCGCAATGCGCCCGGCCACGTTCAGCGTCGCCATGATGAATCACTGTGTAGAAATCAGAGTCCCTTGTATCCCATTTGGGAGGTAATCCAAATGGCCAGCAGACCGAGCACCAAATTGGCGAGTATCCAGAGAGCCGTACGCCCCTTGCCAATGATGTAGCCTAAACTCCACTCTGGTAAATCATTGATATTGTTGAACGGAATCTTGTCTCCGGTCAATAGCCAGTTCAGCGGTATAACGAGCCCTATCGTACCCAATACCGCACCAGCTGGCCCGGCAAGGACGCACATGAAGAAGAATACAACCAACTCCACAACATTAAGGATAATTGGCTTTCTCAACGCATCTTTTTCCTTGTCAAGGATGTCATCAATTCTCTTGATTTCGGATTCCATCTCAGATTTCTCTGAACTTATATCCTTTGTGAAATCGGAAGTGGGGTTCTTTACCTTTGCACTGAGACTATCCACCGTGCGTATCAACGATCGATACCCATCCTGAATCGACGCAAGTTCATCCTTATTCTCTTTCGTATAGCTGATGAATCCCGACTCACTCAGCACGGCTTGGTAGCGTTTATCGAGTTGGCTTCCTCGGCTACTTAGGACATCGAAGATATCCATCCTCGTCAAAATCTCTTGCACATAATCCACTATCGCTTGATTGCCCTGAGCCTGTCCCAGTTCGGATGCCTTTTGGTACTGACTTCTAGCCTTGTCTTCGTCGTCCTTTTTCCAATACACATCGCCACGGGCAGCGTATCCAAAGGCATTATCCGGATCGAGCAGAATGGCCTGCGTGGCGGCTTTCTCCACTCGATTCCAATCCGCCCCCTCTTCGAGGCTTTCATAAATCATTATTGCGGTATCCCACACTTCGGGATTATCCGGTTGCTGGCGTTCAGCCTGTTCAATGGCGGCCTCCGCCATCTTGACATCGCCATCTTGAATATAATGTTGAGCAATCTGCAACCAGTCGCGTTCGCCATCATTGACCCACGTCTTCTCAGGCTTGTCATTCAGGCTCTGGTCGTAGGCGGCGCGGGCTGCATCGTCGAGCAGCGTCTTCTCGGCTTCGCCGATCAGCTTGACCTTGTTCTGCGCCTCGGCACCGACAGTACCGCCGCGCGAGGCTCGGTTCGACCAGATGGTGCGCTGCTTCTTGATCGCGGCGCGAATCTCATCAGCGCCGGCGTTACGCGCGACACCGAGAAGTTCGTAGTAATTGACCTTCTCTGCCATGATGGCTCCTTCTTCTTATGATCCCTGTGTTCCACTGATCGAGTGGTCTACTGATGGGATGGTCTATTCATTGGGGGTCTACTGATTGGGCACGCCACCGCATCACGCTACGGATCCGACGGCGTCCCCGTTCTATGCGTCAGCTTCTGCGGTAGTGCGTGCGCTGCGGTAGACGATTACTTCTTCCGGGCGGATGACCGTGCCATTGAGGCGGTATCCGGTTTTCTGAACAGCCACCACCGTGTTGTCGGGCGTGGCGGCGGCTTCATGGCGCGCATCCTCAGCAGTACTGCTGACGCCGACGATGCGCTGCACAGCCGGATCAAAGGTTCGCTGCGATGCGATCGGCTCTAATCCGTAATGCGCCAGAATCGCGAGGATCTCGTCATCGATCGAAGCGACGAAATCCTGCGCATCCTTGTCTTCGCTGCGGTAGGCTGCGAGCCGGTCCAGCAGCAAGGCGAACTCGCGACACAGCGGTGCGAGGCGCTGCGCATCCGCCGCTGCGGACAAAGCGTTGATCGCCTGGGCTTTGACCTTGTCATCAAGTAGCCGACGGCGGAACAGATCGGTCAACTGATCGATGCCGTCAAGCATGCGCGCGACATCATCGGGCGAGACTCCGTCATGTCGTTGCGCGGATGTTGCAGCATCCTGATTCGGTTGAGATGTCGGTGCAGTCATGTCCTCTCGCTTTCCTCAGTCCACGTTCATGCCGTCAATCTTGGTGCGGGCCTGCATCAGCTGGTCCGCGGACATATTCGCTGTGCGGTCGATATCAAAGGTGCCAAGCGACTTGTTCTCCGTCAGATCCTCGACCTCGACGAACACGGTCTGGTCGATGTCATAGGCGAACGTGACGCGGATGGGAGAACCTGCAGGATGCGGCGGCACGGGCAAGATCTGATTGGCCAGTATCTTCACATACTTCGGGTCGTCATCGTTGCCTTCGGTGACCTGCACATTGAGCTCTCGCTGATTGTCGACGGTCGTGTAGAACACATCCGAAGCCTTGGCAGGAATCCGTGTGTTGTTCCGGATGATGATGCTGTTGATATCCCTGCCGCCCGAGCCGACAACAATCACGCCCAGCGACTGTGACGTGACATCGGAAATGATGATGTCCGAGCCAGTGGCACCGGCGGCACACGATGCAACGGAACCATTGCCTGACGCACTGAGGCTTGCCGCATAAATGGAGGCACCAATTGCCACAGCCGTGTCCGGATCGATCTCATGCTTGAGCTGGCGGCCGGAGATCTGCTCCAGCATCTTGCGTACCATCGGCATGCGCGTCGAGCCACCGATCATCAGCAAGTAATCGATATCGCTCCACTGCACGTGCTGGTTCTCAAGCAGCAACTCAAGCCGCTCACGAGTGCGATTGAGCAGCGTCTCAGTGGCCTGTTCGAACTCGTCGCGTGTAATACGCACGCGGTAGGTCTTGCCGTCGATGGTAAAGATGGCGGTGCTCTGTGCCACATTGCTCAGGCCACGCTTGAGAATCTCCGCCTTTTCGCGAATCTCCGCATGCAACTGGTCGTCGTATTCATCGACCTCATATCCTTGCTTGGCGAGATCGGCGACGATGAGATCGCTGATCTCATTATCGAAGTCGAACCCGCCCAGATTCGGGTCGCCATCGGTGGCAATCACGTTGAACGACCCGTCGCGGATCTCCATCAGCGTGATGTCGAATGTGCCACCGCCCAAGTCATAGACCAGCACGCGGCCGTTGTTCTGGGAAGTCAAGCCATAGGCGATCGCCGTCGCAGTAGGTTCATTGAACACCTGCAGCACGTTCAGCCCGGCAAGCTTGCCGGCCTGTTTGGTCGCCGTGCGACGGGCGTCATCGAAGTACGCCGGCACAGTGATCACCGCATCAGTCACTGGCTCGCCCAGATCAAGCTCGGCGTATTGCTTGATGTATTTGAGGATAAGGGCCGAGATCTCTTCCGGACGGAAATCCGTGCCGTTCGGCGAAGTGTATACGAAATCGGGGTTGCCCATCTGCCGTTTGATGAACTGCACCACGTTGTACGGCGAGCCGGCGGCGGAATTCTTGGCCATCTCACCGACCAGAGGCTCTTCTGCGCCATTGGTATCAGGGAAGAACACCACGGAAGGAGTGGTATTCAGTCCTTCCTGATTGGGCAGCACCTGCGCGCTGTGCCCATCGACGGACACCGCCGCAGCCGAATACGTGGTTCCCCGGTCAATTCCGATTACCGCCATAGCGCCCTTCTCTCTCGCGCCCGATATCCGAACGATTTCAAGGCTAATGTCGAATTCCCGGGACACCAGAGCGACGCCATTAACGATATTGCTGGGGTCAAAATCGCAGTTCTCAGGGTGCCGAACGCGGTGTGCCAGTGGCCTGCCAGTGGCGTGCCAGTGGTCTGCTCCGGAAATTCGTTGACTGTATTTCTGGCTCGTATGCCGGCATGTAGCGCATGCCCCGATCAGGGTCGCGTAGATTCGTCAGATGCCGCGAAAATAGGCACTCAGGCGCTCACGCGTATATGCACGTCTGCGCTGGCTGACCGGAATCGACTCTCCGGTGAGCAGAATGATGCGATCTCCGGTGAACACCTTGAAGAAATCCATATTGAATACAAAGCTTTTGTGGCATTGCAGGAACTGATGCGGCAGCAACCGGCAAAATTGGCTCAACGTGGCATAGGTGTCCACCACACCGATGGCATGGATGTGCAGCACTCGGCGGGTGCTTTCGATGTATCGGATTTCGCGAGGTTCGATCGCATACATGTTGGTACCGGAATACACACGGATCGGACGGCTGCGGCGGCTGTCGATAATCTGCACGGCTTTGGCGAGCGCAGCATGAAGATCATCATCGGAGACCGGCTTGGTCAGGAAGCTCAGATGTTCAGTGGCATACACCTGCGTATGAAATTGCGGGTATCCCGTGACATAGATGATCTGAGTATCGAAGCCTGAAGAAAACAGCCGTTGCACCACATCTATGCCCGTCTCCTCATCACCGAGGTGGATATCCATAAGCACGATGTCATATGCGCAATCGGCGAGCGCGGATTCCGATGACTGCGTATCCGTGAATACCGAGACTTCAAAGCACACCGGGTCCTGCCGAGGAGCAATGTCGTTGCCTGCGTCACGCCCCTTGCCTGGACGAAAAAGCGCAGACGAGGAGACGCTCACGACGCTTGCGCGCAATCGTTCGGCAAGCGCGTTGGCTGCTTGTTGGTCGTCGTCCACAACGGCGACGGAAACCGTATACCCCCCCCCACGCCTTTCTCCTCTCGGCAAACACTCAGGTGCTTCTGGAATGCATCTTAAATATGCCCCGCGTCAATACCAGACAGGTTTTGAGTATTTGTAATAATCGCCGAATCAAATGTCATAAACAATGATGGGAATGTTCATCTGCCGCTGCAATATGGCGGACGATGCCATGGGTAATGGACTATACCGTGGGGGATAATCCATCGGCGGACAATGCTGTGGAGGACAACCCATCGGCGGGACAATACCGTGGAGGACACAACCGGTCCATTCCAAACCATCCAAGCCGTCCTGGGCATAAACGGACCGCACGCCCCACCCCATCACAGATTCTGGGCATTTACGCAGCATTTATTCTGGGCATAACCGTGCCATTACACGCATTCTGGGCATAACCGTATCACGAAGAGGCTGTTTTCGGCGTCCTCGTGATACGTATATGCCCAGAACGGGATTCGACGAGCCACTGATGTACCGCATATGCCCAGAACCGAGCTGTTCCACGCTGAATTTCATCGGATAACAAAGTAGGTGCCCGACATCCGAAGATGCCGGGCACCTACTGCTGCGGTCACGCTGCTCTCCCCCAGTCCCGCTGTTGCGGGACAGCCCCCTCACCAGAGGGGGCCTAGGGAAAGGGTCAGAACTCGCGACGTGAATGGTCGCCAGACCATTCACCAGACAACACAGCTGCGGTCGCCAGACTGCTCACCAGACAGCCTACTGTGGTCACGCTGCTCTCCCTCAGTCCCGCTGTTTGCGGGACAGCCCCCTCACCAGAGGGGACCTAGGGAAAGGGTCAGAACTCGCGGTTCTTGCGGTAGAACTGGATCAGGCTCTGGGTGGAGGCGTCCTGGGCGGCCAGGGCGTCGTCATCCTGGGAGATGGCCGGGGTGATCTGCTTGGCCAGCTGCTTGCCGAGCTCCACGCCCCACTGGTCGTAGGAGTCGAGGCCCCACACAGTACCTTCGACGAAGGTGATGTGCTCGTACAGGGCGATGAGCTCGCCGAGGGCGAACGGGGTCAGGGCCACGCCGAAGATGGAGGTGGTCGGACGGTTGCCGGTGAACACGCGGGCGGGGACGATCTCCTCCGGAGTGCCCTCGGCGCGGACCTCGTCGGCGGTCTTGCCGAAGGCGAGGGCCTTGGTCTGCGCGAAGTAGTTGCCGAGGAACAGCTCGTGCACGTCCTGGTCGCCGTCCTTGGTCGGGTTCGGGGTGTTGACGAACGCGATGAAGTCGGCCGGGATGAGCTGGGTGCCCTGGTGGATCAGCTGGTAGAAGGCGTGCTGGCCGTTGGTGCCGGGCTCGCCCCAGAAGATCTCGCCGGTCTCGGTGGTGACCGGGGTGCCGTCCCAACGCACGGACTTGCCGTTGGACTCCATGGTCAGCTGCTGCAGGTAGGCCGGGAAGCGGTGCAGGTACTGGTCGTACGGCAGCACGGCGTGGGAAGCGGCCTTGAAGAAGTTGCGGTACCAGACGTTCAGCATGCCGAGCAGCACGACGACGTTCTTCTCGAACGGGGTGTTGGCGAAGTATTCGTCGATCTCGTGGAAGCCGTGCAGGAACTCCTCGAAGCGGGCCGGTCCGAAGACCACGGCCAGGGAGGTGCCGACGGCGGAGTCGACGGAGTAACGGCCGCCGACCCAGTTCCAGAAGCCGAACGCGTTGTTCGGGTCGATGCCGAACTCCTCGACCTTCTCCAGGTTGGTGGAGACGGCGACGAAGTGCTTCTTGATGGCCTCGGCGCGCTGAGCGGCGTCGCCCTCGGCGATGGCGCCGTTGGCAACGAGCTCCTCAAGCAGCCAGGTGCGGGCTTCGCGGGCGTTGGTCAGGGTCTCCAGGGTGGTGAAGGTCTTGGAAACGATGATGAACAGGGTGGTCTCCGGGTCGAGGCCCTTGGTCTTCTCGGCCAGGTCGTTCGGGTCGATGTTGGAGATGTAGCGGGCGGAGATGCCGGCGTCCGCGTACGGCTTCAGGGCTTCGTACGCCATGACGGGGCCCAGGTCGGAACCGCCGATGCCGATGTTGACCACGGTCTCGATCTTGCGGCCGGTCACGCCGGTCCACTTGCCGGAGCGCACGTCATCGGCGAAGGCGTAGATCTTGTCGAGGGTCTCGCGCACGTCCTTGACGGTGTCCTGACCGTCAACGATGTACTTGCCCTCGTCCTCGACCGGGCGGCGCAGCGCGGTGTGCAGCACAGCGCGATCCTCGGTGTTGTTGATGTGCACGCCGGTGTACATGGCCTTGATGCGGTCGCCGAGCTTGACTTCGTCGGCGAGGAAGGCGAACAGGCGCAGGGTCTCCGGCTTGATCAGGTTCTTGGACAGGTCGAAGTGCAGATCGCCGGCGTCGAAGCTGAGCTCCTTGACGCGGTCGGAATCTTCGGCGAACCACTTCTTGAGGTCGATGCCCTCGGCCTGAAGCTCGTCATAGTGCTTCTGCAACGCAACCCACGCAGGGGTCTTGGTGGCGTCAACAGGAGGATTGATTGCCATGGAATATTCCTTTCCTCGGTGACTGGAGCATCCTTGCACACAGCTCAGAATCACTCCGTATCACCAAACAGAATACTCACAAATTCAGACATGAACAGAACAAAAACATTCAGTGTCTGGATAGTGTCATCCATGGAAACTACGTTGCGCGGCAGTACCAAGCACATCTGCGGGCCATCTACCCGTGCAGTCCGCGGTACGAATCCGGTACGAATCCGGTACGAATCTGGTACAGATCCGGTACAGCGACGGCATAGGACCCGCACGAACCATGACGCGAACGACGACGCGAACCACGACACAGACACCACGCTCGTTTGGCTTTTTCCACGGCATGCCTTACACTTATTGTTTTGTGCGCGGGTGGCGAACGCCTTCCGCGAGACAAGCCACTTTAGCTCAGTCGGTAGAGCGGCTCACTCGTAATGAGCAGGTCGTCAGTTCGATTCTGACAAGTGGCTCGACTGCCCTAGGTTGGTTCGTCCGCCTAGGGTTTTGCATATGGAACTGTGGGCTGACGGTTTCCGCCCGCCTGCAGCCAAGCGGTATGCAACAATGCGCGAGTGGCGGAATTGGTAGACGCGCAGGATTTAGGTTCCTGTGTCTTAGACGTGTGGGTTCAAGTCCCATCTCGCGCACAGAGTAGGGATTCCCCGATTCCCCTCTCCTTGCCGTTGTTTTCTTCCTCATTTCTCAGCAATCGTATGTTCAGTCCCGCTCAGCGTACGTTTGCTGAGGTCTTACGCCCTTACTTCTCGCCAAACGTACACTGACTGCCGCTCATCGTACGTTTGGCGAGAAAAAGGTTGGCAGAGTCTCACTAAACGTACGCTGAGCAGCACGTACGCTGAGCGACGGTATAAACAGCAACAAATAACAACAGTATCGACAACGGCGGCAAGGCAGCTCCGTCCACGGTATGGGCATCAGCGGCCGCCGTCACAGGGAGACGTCCCCCTCCGCGAGGATAGTGAAACAGTAAGCAAAACGAGGAGAGAGTCGTGTCTGCCATACTTACGCCAGTCGGCCTGCTGCTGATCATTCTTGCCGGCTACCTGTTCCGGCGCTTCGGCCTGTTCGGCCAGAAGGATTACCGCGTTCTGCAAACCGCCGAATTCAATCTGGTGCTGCCCGGCGCGATCATCTACTCATTCGCCACGAACCCGCACGACATCTCCCTGCTCTGGCTATCGGCGTTCGCCTTCATCTGCTCAGCCGTGCCGGTGGCGTTCATCTTCGTCACCACGCGCAAACGCAATGTGACCGACCGCGCATTCCTGATGCTCAACGGAGCCGGATTCAATCTCGGATGCTTCTGCTTCCCTGTGGTGCAATCATTCTGGGGCGCGGGCGCAGTGGTGCCCGCCGCGATGTTCGATATCGGCAACTGCATCATGGTCGCAGCCGGCACGAACGTGCTCACCCAGCAGCTTCTGCATATTCAACCTGGCAAGACACTTGCCGAGCAGCATGCCGGCTCCGCGCCGACCTTGCCCTACGAGAAACCCAAGGACCGCGACGCCAAACGACTCGCACGCCGCGCACTGGGACGCACCATCTTCAAGAGCTTCTTCGGCTCCGTGCCGTTCGACACCTATATGCTGATGATTGTGCTGACCCTGCTCAACGTGCATGTTCCAGACTGGATCGCCACGTTCTGCCAGCCCCTGAGCAATGCGAACGCCTTGGTCTCCATGCTGATGGTGGGCATGCTGATGGACTTGCCGCAATCCAGGCATGACGTCAAAGAGGTGCTGGCCGTGGTGGCGTGGCGTGTGCCGTTCAGCATCGTCTTCGCTCTGGCGGCCTGGTTCCTGCTGCCGTTCGATGCGTCCGTGCGCGCTGTGGCGGTCATCGCCTGCCTGGCGCCGATCGCCATCTTCTCCACGCTGTTCACAGACAAGGTGCTGGGCAACGCCAAGCTCGCCGGGTTCTCGCTCTCGTTGACCGCCATCATCGCGCTGGTGCTGATGGCCATCGCCCACACACTGATGGGCGTGTGAGCGGGCTTGGCTCTGTTTCGTCAGGATTGACATGTTTGTGAACCGTCCCGCAGCCGGCTTCACCGGCATCCCTAGCATGGGGAGCCCAACAAGGTAATACCAATTCTGATTGAGTGGTGTGCAAACCATTTGCTGCTTTGTGCACACCACCGCATCTCAGCGCATCACTCAGCCAGCAATGCTTCGATCTCGGGCACCAGAGCCTTCAATGCCTTGCCACGGTGGGAAATAGCGTTCTTTTCTGCCGGAGTCATTTCGGCACTGGTCAGCGGCTCGCCTTCATATCCCGGCTCGTCGCTGGTACGGCCTGCCGGCTGGTCATCGGGCACGAACAGCGGATCATAGCCGAAACCGTGCTCGCCGCGGGCCTTGCGGATGATGCGACCCGGCATTTCGCCGAGCTTGACCACCTCGGATGCGATGGCGTATCGTCCGACCACCGGAGCACCGCCGGCAGTCGAGCCAGCGGCTGCTTCAGTATCACCACCATTGGTACCGGTTACATCAGCACCGGTCACATCGATGCCGGCTGCGGTATCCGGCACCACCAGAGCCGCGGCACAACGGAACCGTGCGGTGCGCTTGTCGTCCGGTATATCCTCGATCTGCGCGAGCAGCAGCGCGTTGTTCGCCTTGTCATGCCCATGTGCGCCAGCCCAGCGCGCGGACAGGATGCCGGGCGCGTTGCCCATCACATCCACGATGAGGCCGGAGTCGTCGGCGATGGCGGGCAGACCCGTGCGGCCGGCGACATCGCGCGCCTTGAGCAGCGCGTTCTCCTGGAAGGTCACACCGGTTTCCACCGGGTCGGGCAGATGCAGGCTGCCGGCCGACACCAGTTCGATGTCCGCGGCGGCAGGCCCGAGATCCTCCTCGAGGATGCGGCGGATCTCCACCAGTTTGCCTTCGTTATGCGTGGCGACGACGATTTTCATTGCAGTTCCTCCAGTATGTCCGGTATGTGTCCAGTATGCAAAAACGATATGTGCAATATGTGCGATATGTGCGGCATGAGCGGGGCGGGCGGATGGCATATGTGCGTAATCGTGTGCGTCATGGGCATGCAGTCGTCCTTCTGTGAGTCTCCTGACCGGGCGCGCCAGAAGAATCAGGTTGAAACCGACCGACGAGGACCCTGAACCGGCTGTATGTTCGCGGGCCGACGACCCACGCGCGAACATACAGCTAGTTTAGGCGCTGTTCCCGGCCATATGTTCGCGAGCTGACGAACCACGCGCGAACATACAGCTAGTTTAGGAGCCGTTCCAGGCTGTATGTTCGCGACCACCTCGTCAAGCCGCGAACATACAGCCGGTTTCCGGCGGCGGGGCATCCACCAGCGCGTGGGTACGAGGCATACGCGCGGGTATGAGGCATGCGCACGGGTGCGAGGCATACGCGCAGGTATGAGGCATGCGCACGGGTGCGAGTCATGTGCATGGGTGCGAGTCCAGCGCGCAGTGTGTGAATCATGCGCACCGCGCACACCGCCGCAACGACACAACACATGGCGCAACACACGGCTCAGCACGCCATCCGGTCTCGACGCGCGTCAAAGCACGCCACGACCAGGGTATCGGGCCGAATACGTGCGCGCGCATCATCAATCAGTCCAAGGCGAGCGCGGCACGCTGGGCGGCCTGTAGCTCGCGATTGCCCTTCTCCGCCAAATCGAGCAGCGTACCGAGCTCGGCGCGGTTGAACGGGCGGTGTTCGGCGGTGCCTTGAATCTCGATGAACGTGCCGGAACCGGTCATGGCCACGTTCATATCGGTCATGGCCTGACTGTCTTCGATGTACGGCAGGTCCAGCATCGGCGTTCCGTTGATCACACCCACCGACACGGCGGACACATAATCCTTCAGCACCTTGGCAGCGGACTTGATGTGCTTGTTCTTCTCCGCCCAGTTCAGCGCATCCACCAGCGCCACGTAGGCACCGGTGACGGAAGCGGTGCGGGTGCCGCCATCAGCCTGCAGCACATCGCAGTCAAGCTGGATCTGGTTCTCGCCCAGCGCCTTCATATCGACGACGCCCCTCAGGCAACGGCCGATGAGTCGGCTGATCTCCATCGTGCGGCCGCCGAGCTTGCCTTTGACGGACTCACGATCAGTGCGCTCGGAGGTGGCGCGCGGCAGCATCGCGTATTCGGCGGTCACCCAGCCGAGCCCGGAATCCTTGCGCCAGCGAGGCACGCCCGGAGTGAACGTGGCGGTGCACATCACGCGGGTGTTGCCGCATTCGATGAGCACGGAGCCTTCAGGGGCATCGGTGAAATGACGGGTGATGCGCACCGGACGCAGTTCGTCCACTTGGCGGCCGTCGGCGCGGATGATCTGATGATTGGGAAGCAAATCTTTGATTTCAGCCATGCGGCCAAGCATACGCGCACCCACATGACGCGTACAGCACGAATGCAACGTTCGCTATGCACACTGCGGCATACTAACCGAGCAGGACCTTCTTGGGCAGCGCACGATCCAACAGCCACACTGCGAACGCGAGCGCCACAAACGCGAGCGCCAGCTTGCCGCAACTGACGCCGAAACCCTGCCAGCCGAGCACCTTCAGATCGATGAAGGCGTACGGATACGGATTGCCGCCCGCGGCCGGGCCGGAATTTGGCCACAATGCCGCGCGGATGAGCACGAACGTCAGATAGACAGGGAAATAGATCAGCCACGACAACATGTAATGCCAGCGGAACCGGCGATGCGGGTCGAACAGTACGAAATCGATCACCGCCATGATCGGGCCGATTTTGTGGAGCATCGTGTTGGTCATGATGCCGATCACCTGCGGCACATAGGCGGGATCGTCGGGCGGCATCAGGAGGAACGCCACCAGCGCGGTGACGACGGCGTACAGCGTGACGCACCCCTTGAGCCATGCAGGCGGCTGGATGCCTTTCAGCAGTGTGGCGGCACCGGCCCACAGCATCACCACGCCCAGCACCAGTCCGGTCTGGAATGTGAAATACACCCAATACTGCGGCTTGGACCAGGCCTCATACGTTCCGACGAAGCAGAATCCTGCGATGGCCAACCGCCATAATGCCGCGATGAATCTCATGATTCATGAGTCTACTCAATACTCATCAGTACTCATCAGTACTCAGTTTCGGGAGACGGCCCGGGTCCGATGCGCAAGCGCGGCACTTGTCTTTGGGCGGCTTATTCCGGGACATTCCCCAGTCCAGCCCGGCTCATGACGTCAGACATCGTCGGACGTTCTTCAGGATTAATCCACAGGCCATCTATGACTGTCTTCGCTGACTCGCAGGTCCAATGCCGCAAAGTCATCGCAGCTAGTGTTCTTGGGCATGCGACGGCGGTGCCGCCATCGGACTACACTAATAGTCAACTTAACCAAAAGTAGTGAGCTTGGGTAAGCGGGACAGCAAACACAGTGAATCGACACGGTGGAGCACACGGTGGAGCACACAGTGATGCAACACAGTGAGGCGCCACGACACAGTGAGGCACAGTGGAACACCACAGTGCACGACAACGGAAAGGCTTGGAATGGTCGATTATTCGCCGGCTCTGATGACCGACATGTATGAATACACGATGCTCGATGCAGCACTCAAGGACGGCACCGCCAATCGCAAATGCGTATTCGAGGTGTTCACCAGGCACCTGCCCGAAGGCCGACGCTACGGCGTGGTGGCCGGCACTGGCCGCATCCTGGACGAGCTCGAACGCTTCCATTTGGACAGCGAGGACCTGAAATTCCTCGCCGACCGGCATGTGGTCAGTCCGGAGACCATCAGGTGGCTGGAGAACTTCCGCTTCTCCGGATCCATCAAGGGCTATCGAGAAGGCGAGATGTTCTTCCCGAACTCGCCGATACTGCAGGTCGAAGGCACGTTCGGCGAGTGCACGCTGCTGGAAACGCTGATTCTGTCGATTCTCAACTATGATTCCGCCGTGGCGTCCGCCGCCTCACGCATGGTGTCGGCCGCCAAGGATCGCCCCTGCATGGATATGGGCGGACGACGCACGAACGAGTGGGCCGCCGTGGCCGCGGCGCGCGCTGCAGTGGTCGGCGGCTTCAAAGGCACCGCGAACCTGCTCGCCGCACAGTTGTACGGACTGAAGGCTATTGGCACCGCCGCGCACTGCTTCACGCTGGTGCACGATTCCGAGCGCGACGCCTTCGAATCGCAGATCGCGGCACTGGGCAAGAACACCACGCTGCTGGTCGACACCTACAACATCGAGGAGGCCGTGAAGACCGCCGTGGAAGTGGCCGGCCCCGAATTGGGCGGCATCCGCATCGATTCGGGCGACTTGGCCGCGATGGCGCAACGCGTGCGCAACCAGCTGGACGCGCTGGGTGCCACGAACACCACCATCACCGTGACCAACGATCTGGACGAGTATGCACTGGCCGCCCTGCAGACCGCACCGGTCGACTCGTACGGCGTGGGCACAATGCTGGTGACCGGCTCCGGAGCCCCGACCTGCGCGATGGTGTACAAGCTCACCGAACGCGAGGGCGCGGATGGCGTGATGCAGCCTGTTGCCAAGAAGTCGAAGGACAAGGCCACAGTGCCTGGCCGCAAGCTGGCCTATCGTTCATACGAGTACGCGCTGGCCGAAGCCGAGCATGTCGTCTCCGGCTCGGAAGACAAGCTGGCCGCGTTCACGCCGGAGGAAGGCTGGAAGGATCTGCTGGTCGATTTCGTGGACCACGGCTCGATCGATTCGACTTGGCAGGGGCATGACGCCATCATGGCCGCGCACGAATACCGCGCCAAGGCGCTTGCCGAGCTGCCGATCACCGCGCAATCGCTGATGAAGGGCGAGCCTGTGATTTCTACTGAAGTCACCGTCCTGTGACGGCGGCTTCAGTAGAAATCCGTCGCGGCACAGCCGCTCCCCTCGCCTACCGGCAGCCCACCGGGCTGCCCGCTTAACGGCTCGGTTATTGAAGTCACCGTCCTGTGACGGCGACTCAGCAGTCGATTGAGTAGAGGCGGGTTTTGTAGTACTTCCAGTCGGGCAATGGTTCGCCCGCTTCGAGCGCGCGCTTGATGTCGCCGTAATAGTGCAGTTTGCGCTGCACATGCATGGCCGCCTCGTCAAGCGCGCGGCGCTGCTCGTCCAAGGCCTCGCGACGCGATTCCAGCAAGTCCAGGATCTCGTCGATGTGTTCGGGCTCATCGGACTCGTACACGAAGAATTTCTTCAGATCATCGATGGTCATGCCCGCGTTCTTGAAGCAGCAGATCGCACGCAGACGGTTGATATGGCAGTCCTCGAACACGCGCTGCCCGGTCTCCGTACGGCCGACATTGGTGAGCAGGCCCTGCTCCTCGTAATAGCGCAATGTGGACGGCTGCATATGAAACTGTGCGGCCACCTCGCGAATCGTATATGTCTTATGGATTCTCTCGCGAGCGCCCTGCGCGCTGTCGACGTTCGAAACCTCTCCCGCTCCGGCGCCGCCGGCCGGTTCATCCGCGACAGCACCGGCCGCAGTCCGCGCAGACTCCGCCGGAATCATCACCGTATCTGTTTTCAATCCGACCTCCCCGCCGTACCTTTCCCGGTTTTCCCGGCCGACGGCCCGCCGGGCACCAATCATCGGCACCCACCGCAACACGCCGAACCATCGCCCGAAATTTGCCTTCAAGTTCACTTGAACTGGAACCATGATAACCGATAACGCAACCGACACACACCCGTGCCACGGTGCACATCGGCACCTCACACGGCGTCAAAGGAGAGCCATGTTCGAGCCAACCACCTCTTACCAGCCCGACCCGCATCGCTACGACACGATGACCTACAACCGTTCCGGACGCTCCGGCCTCAAGCTTCCCGCCGTCTCGCTCGGCTTCTGGCACAACTTCGGCGACATCACCCCGTTCGAGCAGATGAAGTCGCTCGTCTTCACCGCGTTCGACAACGGCATCACCCACTTCGATCTGGCCAACAACTACGGCCCGGAACCCGGCCAGGCGGAGAAGAACTGCGGTCTGCTGCTCGCCAAATACTTCAAGCACCATCGCGACGAGCTCATCATCTCCACCAAAGCTGGCTATGAGATGTGGCAGGGCCCTTACGGCGACCTCGGCAGCCGCAAGTACCTGCTTGCGTCGCTCGACCAGTCGCTCGAACGCCTCGGACTGGACTATGTGGACATCTTCTACCACCACCACCCGGACCCGGACACCCCGCTCGAGGAGACGATGGGCGCGCTCGCGCAGGCCGTGAACTCCGGCAAGGCGCTGTACGTGGGCCTGTCCAACTACGATGGTCCGACGATGGAGAAGGCGGCGGCCATTCTCGATGAACTGCACGTGCCGTTCATCATCAACCAGAACAAGTACAACATCCTCGACCGCACGGTGGAGAAGAACGGCCTCAAGGAAACCGCATACCGCCTGGGCAAGGGGCTCATCACCTTCTGTCCGCTGGAGCAGGGCCTCCTGACCAACCGCTACCTCAACGGCATTCCCGCCGACAGCCGCATGGCCCACGATCCGCGATTCCTCAACAACTCCGCGCTGACCGACAAGCTGCACAAGCAGGTGGTGGACCTGAACAGCCTCGCCGCCGAACGCGGACAGACGCTCGCGGAGATGAGCCTGGCATGGCTGCTGCACGACGGCAAGGTGACCTCGGTGCTGGCCGGCGCCTCGAAGCCGCAGCAGATCCTCGACAACATCGGCGCACTGAAGAACACCACGTTCACCGACGAGGAGCTCAAGCGCATCGACGAGATCTCACAGCGCTGAGACACGATATCGGGCGGCCAGGAGTGCTGCGGCGCACATGGCGTGCGACGGGCGTGACGGCGACCTTTCTCCTGCTGCTCCTCCGCCTCATCCACGCCGCTGACCTTGGTGCGCCTTCCGATCCAGTTGACGACGGAGAACACGATGCAGAACACGATGACCAGGATTCCCAAGACGGCGACGACGCCGAGCAGCCGCCCGTATCCGTGGGCCTGTCCGGTCAACCATTGGAGGAGATTGGCCGTGATCGTCTCGTCCGCATATTCGGGACTGTCCGACAGGAGTTCCGCACGCCGGCCGTTCGCGCTCAATAGGTAGGATGCGTAGCCGACCAGGGGTGCGGCTATCGCGGTGAGGATTCCGATGATCCACATGAGGAACTGGTAGCGGTTGTACCATTTGCTGATCTTCCATAGGATGCCCATGTTTCCTATTGAACCAGTCTCGTGTGGGTTGTTGGCGGGAAAGGCGGGAAGATGCCGCCACGGAGATTGTTTGTTACGTACAATCGCCGTACACTTATTGGTATGGAAACAATAACCAACAAAGCAAGCCGATTCGAAATGCGGCTCACCCCCACACAAAAGCAACGTCTCGACCAAGCCGCCGAACTCAAAGGACTCAGCACCTCGCAATGGGCGCTCACCCATCTGCTCGACGCCGCCGAACGAGACATACACGAATCCCGCATCATCCGCCTCGACGACGAAAACTGGGACGCTTTCATCCGCGCCCTGGACGAGCCAATGCCCCGACAGATGAAAGAGCTCCTGGAAAGCGAACCGATCTGGGCATGACCGCATTCACCAAACCACGAAGACTCACCACAGACGACGACGTCACCGGATTCGACTGCGGCCTGCCGGTCGTCAACAACTGGCTTCAACGGCATCTCAAAGACGCATCAAAGCAACATACCGCCGTCGCATACGGCACTTTCGCTGACGGCTCCCTTGCCGGCTACTACACACTCAGCGCCTACAGCATCGCCCACGATGACGCGAACGGCTGGTTGAAACGCAACAGCCCCGACCCGGTCCCCGTCGTCCTGTTGGGCATGCTGGGGGTCGATATGCGATATCAGACCATGCATCTCGGCTCCCAGCTTCTCCGAGAAGCCACGTTGCGCGCGTGCGCCGCCGCGGAGATCATCGGCGCACGCGCCCTGCTGGTCGAACCTGCCGGCGTGAAAGCGTCCGAATTCTATGCCCGGTATGGTTTTCGTCCGATCGGCACGGGGGATCGCATGTTCCTGCCTTTGTCGTGTTGACAGCCATCGACATGAAGGAGAGCATGAAATGAGCATGAACACCAGCGTAATCGTCAACCATTACTCATATCGGATCTAATGGTCCGCCGAAGATGGAGAGTACGTGGGAACCTGCGCCGAACTGCCCGGCCTGAGCTGGTTGGACGAATCCCCGGCGAAAACCCTGAACGGCATCCAGAAAGTCGTCGGCGAAGCCGTTGCGGACATGGAGGCCAACGGCGGGAAGATTCCCGAGCCATACGCTGATCGCAACTACTCGGGACGGTTCGTGGTACGGCTCACTCCGGAGGAGCATCGTCGGCTTGCCGTGGAGGCTGCGGAGGCGGGTGTGAGTTTGAAT
>NZ_JFAG01000020.1:0-52251 GCF_006408915.1 Bifidobacterium sp. UTCIF-1 | reverse complement strand
CCCATTATGTCCGATTTCCACGCATGGCTAAGGGAGGAGATAGGACGCAGCGTCGATAAGGCGGCTGCAATCCAGCCCCGAGGCCATCCACTGCGTTCATTAGGTTGTTTGTCATTCATTTGACAGGTGATGCTCAAGCCGTGATGCTCAAGCCGTGATGGTCAAGCCGACACCACGGAAACCCGCCATTTCAATGATCGGCGCGGCAAGGCATCTACTGGCAAGGCACCTACCTAATGAATGACACATCAACCTCATGAATGAATGTAGCCGATACGTTGAGCGGCGATAACGGCATGGGCGACACTGGTACCGCTCTGAGTACGCGAAAGGCGGGCATCAGTGTGAACAGATGCCCGCCTTTGACTACCCCTCAGTCAGCTTCACTGCCAGCTCCCCTGACAAGGGGAGCTATTCAAAATGCCGGACTCACAGGTGCGCGCGCAGGCCCTTCAGGCGGGCCACGGAAATCGCCTTGCCGACGATCTCCATCGACTCGAACAGCGGCGGGGAGACGCGACGGCCAGACATGGCCACACGAACCGGGCCGAAGGCGAGACGCGGCTTGTAGCCACCGTCCTCCACCAAGGCCTTGTTCAGCGTCTCGTGCAGGTGGTCGGTCTTCCAGTCGGCCTCGTCCACGCCTTCGAGCGCGGCGATGGCGGCGTCAAGCACTTCGCCGGCGGAGTCCTTGAGCTGCTTGCGTGCATCGTCGGCGGGCTCCAGATATTCCTCGGTGGAGAGGAGCGACCCAACCATGCCGGCCACCTCGCCCAGCAGTCGCACACGCGGCTGGACCAGTGGTGCGGCGGCGGTCAGAATCTCCTGTTCACGGGAGGTCAGAGCATCCCAATCGTCGGCGGAGACCACGTCGTCACGCTTGAGGTACGGCACGGAACGGCGCAGGAAGTCAGCCGGGTCAAGCATACGGATGTGCTCGGCGTTGATGGAGATGGCCTTGTCGAGGTCGAAGCGGGCCGGGTTGGCCTTGACGTCGCGCACATCGAACTTGGCGATCATCTCATCCATCGTGAACACGTCGCGGTCCGGAGCGATGGACCAGCCGAGCAGAGCGAGGTAGTTGAGCAGGCCCTCGCGGATGAAGCCGGCGTCGCGGTGGTTGAACAGGTTGGACTCCGGGTCTCGCTTGGAGAGCTTCTTGTTGCCCTGGCCCATCACGTACGGCATGTGGCCGAACAGCGGGGTGGTCTTGGCGATGCCGAGCGCCTCGAGGTAACGGTAGAGCACGATCTGGCGCGGGGTGGAGCTGAGCAGGTCCTCGCCGCGCAGCACCACGTTGATGTCCATCATCGCGTCGTCCACCGGGTTGGTGAGCGTGTACAGGGCGTCACCGTTCGGGCGCACGATCACGTAGTCCGGCACGGAACCGGCCTTGAATTCGATGCGGCCACGGATGAGGTCGTCGAAGGCGATGTCCTCGTCGGGCATGCGGATACGCAGCGCGGGCTTGCGGCCCTCGGCGCGGAAGGCGGCCTTCTGCTCCTCGGTGAGGTCGCGGTCGTAGCCGTCGTAGCCGAACTCGGCCGGGCGGCCGGCGGCGATGTTGCGCTCCTTGATTTCCTCCGGGGTGGAGAAGGACTCGTAGGCATAGCCGGCCTCGAGCAGCTTGGCGGCGACGTCCTTGTAGATGTCGGTGCGCTCGGACTGGCGGTACGGGCCGTGGGGGCCGCCCACGTCGATGCCCTCATCCCAGTCGATGCCCAGCCAGCGCAGGGCTTCGAGGATCTGGTTGTAGCTTTCCTCGGAGTCGCGTGCGGCGTCGGTGTCCTCGATACGGAAAATCAGCTTGCCGCCTGTGGCGCGGGCCTCGGCCCAGTTGAACAGGGCGGTGCGCACCATGCCGACGTGCGGGGTGCCGGTGGGCGACGGGCAGAAGCGAACACGGACGTTCGCGGGGAGTTCAGGTTTGGTGTTTTCAGCATCAGTCATAGTCCACTACTTTAGGACTGCCCTTGGGCAGAATCTCGCTGAGCCGGCTGTCAGCGAGGCAAAACCACTGGCCAGCCGCCGAACCGCCCCACTGACAGCTCCCCAGCGAGGCAAAACCACAACCAAGCCGACGGAATACCCCGGTCACCGCCATTCAACGGAGCAAAACCTCAGCCAGACCGAGGAAACACCCCGCTGAGAGCTCCCCAACGGGGCAGAATCTCGACCCAGCCGAAGGAACACCCCGGCCACCGCCACTCAACGAAGCAAAACCTCGACCAAGCCAACAAAATACCCCGGTCACAGCCACTCAACGGGGCAGAATCTCGATCAAGCCAACAAACCGCCCCACTGACAGCTCCCCAGCGAGGCAAAACCTCGAACAGACCGACGGAATACCCCGCTCACCGCCCGTCAGCGAGGCAAAACCACTGGTCAGCCGCCGAACCGCCCCACTGACAGTTCCCCAACGAAGCAAAACCTCGGCCAGACCGAGGAAACACCCCTGCCACCGCCATTCAACGGAGCAAAACATCGGCCCAGCCAACAAACCGCCCCGCTGAGATATGTCGCTCAGCAGGCGAGGCCGTTGAACAGCGCAGCCCAATCCTGGGATTCATCTTCGCGCGTTTCGTGGAAATCAGCGACGGCACCGTTCGCATTCTTGTAGTCGTTGTTCATCATGTTCCCCTTACTGCCATGCGTCAGAAGCGTCAATTGCTTCCCGGCTCCGTCACCGCAGCCGCGCGCATATTGAATAACTGCAATCACCGTAACACAAATGAACAAAATCGCTCAACAAGCATACATATCAATTTGATAACAATGCACCCCGCGTGCGCCTCCCTCAGCGGGGCCGTGGGAATGCAAGCAATACGAACCACAACGAAAATCTCGGAATACATCTCCACGTACGCCCCGCCTCAACGCAATCGCGAAAACGAAGCCCAAACAGGCCGATAGCCCACCCAGCGACCGCTCCAGCGTCGCCACCCCAACAGGTGGCGCGCCCAGCCCATATGTAGCGGGCTCGATAAGTGCGCATCTGTTCTCTGCCGTCGGCCGTGGGCCTGAGGAAAAGGGCTTGCGACGAACCTCCCGCCCGAAGCAACGGAAACCAGGACCACAGCATCTACAGCATCCAGCACTCATGAAAGAACGCATCAGAACAGTATTCAGACCAATATTCAGACAACATTCCCCTACATTGCTTGGTTTTCCATGAAAAGCTGGAAGAATAGAGATGGACGAATACAGTCCTTGATGAAAGGGGAATCAATGACCGATCCCAGCAATGTGCCGCTGCCGCAAGCGCCAACGCCCGGCAACGCAAGCACAGATTCGCAAGCACACCGCACACCCAACGACAATGCCGCAATGCCGCAGTATGGGCATAACGATTATGCCACTCCGCTCGCTCCCGCCGGTCAGGCCGAGCAACCCGCCCAGCCACAGAACGCGGCTACTCCGTTCGAGCCGCAACAGCCCCAACAACCCCAACAGCCGGCTTATGGCCAGACCGCTCAGCCGCAATATGAGGCGCCGCAGTACGGCCAGTACACACAGCCGCAGAACGCCGCCAACCAGTACGAGCAGTCCACGCAACCGCAATACGGAACCCCGCAATACGGAACCCCGCAATACGGTTACGGTCAGGCGACCCCGCAGACCAGCCAGCCGCAGTACGGAGCACCGCAGTACGGGCAGACCGAGCAGCCCCAGCAGCCGGCATACGGCCAAGCCGCGCCACAGAACGCCGCGAACCCGTTCGACCCCCAGCAGCAGCCGGCCTTCAGCACCCAGTCGCAGTACGGGCAGACCGATTCATCACAGTATGCCGCTCCGCAATACGGCCAGTATGGGCAGTACGGTCAAACGGAGCCCCAGCCGGCCGCCAACCAAGCCGCCGCATACGGGCAAGCCGACCAGCCTCAGTCACAGCCCCAGTACGGCACCCCGCAATACGGCCAGCCCCAGCAGCCCCAGCCCCAGTATGACCAGCAGTCCGGCAACCCATACGGCGCGAACCCGTATGACACCGGCACCGCCAACTCCACCAACGCTGCCGACCCGTACAACGCGAATCCGTACGCCAACCAGTATGGCAACAACCAGTACAACGGCAACCCGTATACCGCCCCGCAGCAACCCTCGGTCTATCCCGCGTCTGCGCAAGCCGCCACAGTGCCGCTGGACCAGCCCTACTATGGCTGCCCCTTCCCGGAGGCGTTCCTGCGCTACTGGAAGAAGTACGCCGTATTCACCGGGCGGGCATCCCGCAGCGAATTCTGGTGGTTCATGCTGGCGTTCCTTGGCATCAACTTCGTACTGGGCACGCTGACTGATGTCACCGACGGCAAGCTCGAGTTCCTCGAAAGCATCTGGAGCATCGGCACACTGGTGCCGAATCTCGCACTGGCAGTCCGACGCCTGCACGACACCAACAGGTCCGGCTGGTGGCTCGCCGGATTCTACGGCGCATTCGTCGCCGGCATCGGTCTGATTATCGCCGGCGGCGCAGGCGCGTTCTTCGGCGGCCTCGGCGGCATGCAGTATGGCGGCACCTACAGTGAGGGCTACGGCGCTATCGCAGCCGGCAGCATTGGCCTGATAGTGGTCGGCGTATTGCTGCTCGCCGCCCCTGGCATCGTGTACATCGTATTCATGGCGCAGGCCAGCAAGCCGGAAGGCGCGCGCTTCGACAAGAATCCTGCCGCGGCAACACCCAATGGCTACGCGCCCACTGATCCCAACGGTTACGCGCCCAATGGTTACGCGTCCAGCGACCCCAATGGTTACGCGCCCACCGGATACGCTCCCGCAGCGCCGACCACGGACGCTTCCTACGGAACTCCGCAGACGTCCGCATATCCGGAATACGGCGCCCCGGCGGCGCAGACACCCGTCTATGGCGAACCGGGCGCGGCCGCGACTCCCGCGACCCCAACCACTCCGGTAGCTTCGGCGACTCCGACAGCACCGACAGCACCGACAGCACCCGCGTACGGCAGCGATGCCAATGCCGCAGCCCCCGCTTGGCAGCAGCCGGCGGCGGCGCCGAGTGAGGCATCGCCCAGCAATACCAACGCCGGCACCGACAACGCCTCTGACAACGCCGGGCAGAAGCCCTGGCAGGGTCAGTGAGCTGATAGCCCCTGGCGATAATCCCTGCTAGGCAGCAGCAGAGCCCCGTTCATACGAGCGGGGCTCTTGTCATATCCTGCACCCCTCCAAGCGCGACTGCATAGACGCGCGATTCCATGGGCATCGGAGAGCAAGCCTGCGGTGCCCGGCGCACACCTGCCCGGTACATACGCACACCCGCCCAACACATACCCGCCCAACACATACCCGGCAGACGCAAGCCCGCTGCACCCAGCGAACGTCCCGCACACGCAAATATGTCCCCGGGAATACCCAAGCCCTCGGCACTAGACACACACCGGGCACGCCCAAACACGCGAAACCCAACACAGACACCCAAACACGCACCGGCTAGCCGGGTGCCAGCCGCCAACCGGTTGTAAGTTCGCGGCTCGACGAGAGCACCGCGAACTTACAACCGGTCAGAAGCCCAATACAGGCTGTATGTTCGCGTCCTAGCGAGAGCACCGCGAACTTACAGCTGATTAAAGACCCGAAACAGGCTGTATGTTCGCGCCATGTTCGTCAGGACGCGAACATACGGTCCGAACTATTCTGGAAAGCAGTCCAAAGCAGCACAGACCGACCCGAAACCAACCCGAACCCACCCAAAATCGGCGTCAACCATGCCCCGAGACATGCATAAGCTATCCGCTCGAACTAGATACCAGCCTAGGATCGGGCCGGTCCGCCCCAAGCCAACCCGAACCGGCCCGAACAGCATCATCTGCGTATGCATTCAGGCAGTATGCATTCAGGCAGTAAGAGGGCTGATAAACGCTCAATTGGACGACAACTCCAGCAACGAGGCGGCTCGCGGCAGTTCACAGCGGCCCACACAGCAACTCATACAGCAGCCCACACGACACGGCGACCCATGCAGTGGCTCAAGCGGCGGTCCCCGCGGCCCATACGGCACGGCGTTTCGCGCGGCGTTTCACACAGTGTTTCACGCGGCAACTCACGGCAGTCCATACGGCACCGCGCCCCAGCGGCTCACGATGGTTCAAGGAGGTTCCACGGCGGCCCACACGATGATTCACAGCGGACCCTAGCAGCCCACGCGGCGCCACACGGCAGCTCGCACGGCGCCACACGGCAGCCCACACGACACAGCGCCACGCAACGGCGCCACACAGCAGCCCACGGCAGTATCGCATCGGAACGCTGAGCAGACGAGCCGTCACCAGACGAGGATACCGCCGACATCGCGGACGGTACCGCCGGCGAGCAAGTATCGCTTGAGCCCACGCTGCAAGCCGGTGCGCTCGGGCAGCTTCTCGGGCGGAAGCGCATTCGCGCCCCATCCGCACACGCGCTCGACGAGGGCCGAGCCGGGCGCGGTATTGGGGAATTTGGCGAACCGGTGCATGAACCGGCAGATGTTACTGTCCGTGCGCGCAATCTGGTCCAGCGCCGGGTCGAGCAGCCAGCTTTCGCAGACGCCGACCGGGGTGAGGCGGCCGAGTTTGGCAAGTAGCGGCTTGGCTTGGGCGATGGAGTAGTCCACAAGCTCGGGTGTCAGCGGCCCGTCAGCGGGGATATGGATATTGGTTGCGGGCATACCGGGTGCCAACAGCAAATCATGGTCGTCGGTCCGCAGGCTGGCTGTCTCCCGGCGAATCACCCCGCGTTCGGTATCAATGGGATTACCGGTGATTACACCATCGTCAAATCGCAGACGGGTGACAAAGGCGCGGGAATCGTCACCCGCGGCCAGCGGCAGCCCCGCCACCGAGACGTGTACGCCGTCGCCGGCCAGAATGACCAGACCACCGTCGCGCGTATCCCGGTACACGTAATACGGCTCAAGAAGAACGGTTGATTCGTACTGTAACCGGCCGATGCGCAGGATATTGCCAGTGAGCGAGAGCAGGTTCCATTCGGTTTCGCTGATGCCCGGACGCCCGGTTTTCTCACGATGCACGTCGGCCCATATCGCGAAATCGCGCAGCGTGGCCCGGACGATGTCGTCCGGCACACCGGCTGACCGCATCGAAGCAACGGAGGACGGCAACAGATCCACCATCACCGCCGCCAGCGTCACATCCGAGCCCTCCGGACGCACCGGGTAGAAGACAGCCACATGGGAGCGCAGTCGTTCGACCAGCGCGGCGGCGGCAGAAACGTTCTTCCCGCGCAGAACGAGCTCGGCGATGCCGCTGAGCGACTCCCGGCCGACCTGATCCTCGTGCAGCCATGCGAGCAGCTTCGCCGCCGACTCATACAGATCGGCCGTGATGCCGAAATAGCGCTCGCACAACGCGAAGTCGCAGATGTTACTACCGGTCATGCTTCCCATTATTCATCGCATTCATCACATTCGTCGGAGCAGGAAGAGGCAGGTGTCATCGTCGAACATAACTTGGCGAACGACACTTGGCCAACGACACAGATGTCCGCCAAACCACCGCTTTCTGCCTCATTGACGGTTCGATGAGGCAGAAAACCGCATTTCACAGACGCTGCACCTATCTACCGACACTATCTACCGGCACACGCCCCATTCCCGAGATATGAAAGCTTAGAAAAAGATATACAAAGATAGAAAAGGATTAAAAAGGATATGAAAGGCCGATCCGGTCTCACACCAACGAGAGCATGCCGCAACGCTGTTGATGACTGCGACCGAAAGGTAGCGCCGCCGCTCACGCCACGGTCAGCGTCTGGGAGAGCGTGTGGGATGCGCCGGGAGCGAGTGTGACGGCCCGGTCGCGGCAGACGGCAGCCTCGACGGCTGCGAAACCGCGCCATTCCGCGGCATCCGGACGAGTGTCGGACATCGTCTCTCCGCCCGCCTTGCCGGGGTTCCACACCACGGTCTGCGGGGAGCCGGACTTGGCGATGTGGATGGTGCGGCCCAGCACATCGTCGTGCAGCTCCAACGAGGCATCCGAATAATAGACGCGATTGACTTCGAAGTCGCCGAACGCCACTTCCGAAGTGTCCTGGGTCTTCGGCGGGAACCCCGTCTCGGTGGCGTCAAGATACGTGGCACCCTCAAGACCGGAGAGGCGCGCGCCTGCCACGTCGCCGACGTGCAGGTACGAATGCAGCGCGGCTTCGAAGGTCATCGGCTTGTCGCCGGTGTTGGTGACGGTCAGGGCCATCGTGAGCGACTGGGACGGCAGCAACTGGGAGGACAATGACCGGGACGGCACAGACACAGTGACCGGTGAACCGTTGGCCGATTCAGACGGTACATGCACTCCGGATGCGACAGTTTGAGCCTCAGCCACCGCACTGCCACCGCCCAGCGTCACGTCATACACCGCACGGAAATCGGAGGCGGGCTCGTCGTCCAGCCATGGCACATCCCCTGGCTGCAATTGCGCGGCATCGAGGATGAAGCGCGCATGGTCGCCGGTGAAGGATTGCTCATCAAACCGCCAATTCCGGGCGCGCGCGAACCCGTGAATCGGGCTTTTCGCGGTCTGATGGCCGTGCGCAAATCCGGGGCCAAACCACGGGAAGCAGATGGGTACGCCTCCTCCAAGGGGACGGCCATCCTCGAAGCGCCAAGTGGACGGCGTCCAGATTACCTCCTGCCCGCCTGCCGGAACCCAGCTCAGCACGTGCGCGGCGTAATCGCTGATGATTGCGCGGCCGGATGCGGCGTCAAGCGTACGAACGTTGAATGATGTCATATGGTTCGCTCCCCTATTGGTGTTGTGTGTCATTGTATGGCGGCTGCTACGTTGCAACTCAGTCCTGGCGGGCGAAGCCGAGGTCCTCCAGGAATCGCTGGGTCTGCGGCTTGGTCTTGAACACGGCGGTGTTGCCGAGGATGCGTTCACAGACGCTGCCGAGCTCGTCGTGCACGGCCGCTGTGATGGCCTCGCGGTTGCGATTGCCGTTCAGCGCGGCGGTCAGTTCATCCCAGACCAGCGCGAACTCGCTCAGCGATTCCGGCAGCGGCTCGCCGGCTGCGAGCGCGTCCTCAAGCACACCGAGCTGCGTCACCAATCGTCCGGGCAGGATGAACAGGCCCTGCGCCTCGATCAGGCCCACCGGCTCCTGCTTGATCGGCCAGAATTCGGGGTGCGCGTGGAAGATGCCTTCCGGGTATTCCTCGCTGACCGCATTGTTGCGGAAGATGAGGCTCATCTCATAGCCGCGTTCGGTGATGATGGCGCTCGGCGAGACGGCGGACTGGCGGTTGCCGTCGGTGTCATGGCTGGCGATGTTCGCGTCCGCGTCATCGTACTGCTGCCAGGCAAGGCGGATCCGGTCGCTGACCTCGATAATCGAGTCGCGGCTCTTGGAGACTACGCGTACGGCGGTGCCGGGCCAGTCAAGAATCTCGACCACGGTGTCCGGATAATCGGCCACCGTGAACGTGGCCCAGGCGGGCGCCTTGAGCATCGGCAATACTTCACCACCACCCTGATAGTGGTCGTGGGCGAGCACCGAGCCGCCGATGCGCGGCAGCGCGGCGTTGCAGCCGAGGAAGTAGCCGGGGAAGCGGTCGACGAAGTCGAGCAGATGGCCGAACGTCTCACGGTCCACATGCATCGGCGTATGCTCCATGTTCACGCAGATGCCATGCTGGTGGAAGTAGCCGTACGGAGAGAACTGCCAGAACCACTGTTCGCCGCCGAGCGTCATCGGCATGGTGCGCAGCGTGCGCTTGTTACGGCCCGCGAAGCCTTCGTTCTCATGGCAGATCGTGCACTTCGGGTATCCACCGGACACCGCGTTGCCGGCGGCCGCCTTCTTCATGTTCTTGAATTCGGGCTTGGCGAGGTTGATGGTGACGACAAGCCCGTGCGAGTCGAAGCGCGGGTTCTTGTCGAGCACGGCTTTCTTGACGTAGTTGTTGGCCACGCAGTAGCGGTAGAACCAGTGCATCGCCGCCATGCCGCCGTCCGTGCTTTCGGTCTCCTCGAAACTGTCTTCGATGGACGACGGCGTGCCGGACAGCAGTCCCATGATGATGTCCGCGTAGACCGGGCCCTCGTCGTCGGCGAACAGGCCGGCGGAGACGGCGGCGGCGCGAAAGTCGGCGATTAGTGCGTCAGGGTAGGCGAAGGATTCGCGCTCGGCTTCTTTTGAGGATTCTTTCTTGGCTTCTCTCCCCCAGTCGGCTTCGCCGACAGCCCCCTCGTCAGAGGGGGCCGAATGAGATGCAGTATCACCGATACCCTCAGCAGAGGGGGCCGAAGGGGAAACAGCTTGGTATGAATCCAGACCGAAGAGGGCGAAGATGTTGTTGCGCGTCCAGTCGGCGTCGCGCGGGTCGAGGCCGAGATTCCGCTCGGCGAACGCGACCAGCGCGTCAATCGAACGGTAGACGGCGGCGAGCGCGGACCGCCCGTCCGCGGCAGCGGCAGCGGCAGTGACGGTAGCAGACGTGGCAACGGCAGCAGCGGACGCGGCAGCCGTAGTGTCCACGGCGGCGGGGGCTGTGTGTTCGGCGGTCATCAGCGGGCACCGCCTTCCAGCACGTCGGCTACGATGGCCTGGATTTCGCCGGCCTTGGCCTCCATCTCCTGCACGAGCTTGATCTGCGTGCGGGCGCGCACCAGGTTGTGCTCGGGGTACTTGGTGGCGAAGTACGTGTCGCCGGCCAGATAGTCGGCGAGGAAGCGCATACCGCATTCCATCGTCATCAGGTTGCCGGCGAACGCGAACAGCTCGCCCTCGCGCGGGGTGACGCTTGCGCGTACGGCACCGACGAAGCCCTCGGCGTAGGCGCGGAAGTATTCGGTGCTGAAGTGCACCTTGTCGAGGTCCTTCTCGTCCTCGAGCGCGGTGGAGGCGCCGAAGCGGATGGAGTCGCCGAAGTCGTAGAGCATGGAGCCCGGCATGATGGTGTCGAGGTCGATGATCGCGCGCGCTTTGCCGGTTTCGGCGTCCATGAGGATGTTGTTGAGCTTGGTGTCGTTGTGGGTCACGCGCAGCGGGATGGAGCCGTCCGCGAGACCGTCCGTCACCGTGGCGTACTGGCTCTCATGCGCAAGGAAGAAGTCGATTTCCGGCTGGCAGGTGGCGGCGCGGCCGAGCTTGTCCTCGGCGAGCGCGGCCTTGAAGTCCTCGAAACGATGCGGGGTGTCATGGAAGTGGGCGATCGGCTCGGTCAGCTGCGAAGCGTCGAATTCGGCTAGCGTCCGCTGGAATTCGCCGAACGCGCGTCCGGATTCGCGGAACACGTCCGCATTCGGCACAAGGCTGTAGGAGGTGGTGTTTTCGATGAAGTCGTACACCCGCCACGCGCCGGAATCGTGGGCCGCGTAGGTGCCGCCCTCCTTGGTGGGGACGATGTCGAGCGTCTCCTGGCCGCGCTCGCGCAGGAACGCGGTGACCAGTTCGATGTTGCGCATGAGTCCCTTGGTGTCCGGGAAGATACTCGTGTTCATCTTCTGCAGGATGTACCGACGCTGGTTCGTGACCAGCAGATAGGTGACGTTGATATGACCGTCGCCGTACGGTTCGATGCTTTCGACCTCGCCTTCCAGCTGGAACAGGTCGGCGACTGCCGCGAGCTCGGGGTCAAGGTTTGCCATGATGATGTCCTTCTGTCGTTCGTGCGATATGCCACCGAGTCGTCCTGTCCGTTCAGCATTCCTCGGTTTCTGGTTTTTATTTAAACACAGCGTTGTTTGCCAACCACAGTGCCGCAGTAGCCAATAATCGTTGATATTACTGGGATTTCAGTGGTTTTTATGGCTTACAGTACGGTTCACTCCAGCACAATTTCCAGCACCATCAGAACAACTTTTTGATATGCTCAAGGTGACTGCGAATAGACTCCCCTCAGTCCGCTTCGCCTCACCGTAGGTGACTGAGTGAGAGCGAAGGAAGCAGAACAAGAGGCGGCAGCGGAAGGGAACGAGTATGACACCGGTCGAGCATCATGTGGACGCGGCGGTCTCGCATTACTTCGTGTATGTGCCCAGCCGCAATGCGATGCGCATGTTCCTCTACCCCACGCGCATCGGTCTATACCGTTATCTCAAGGGCTATTGGCTCAATCGCGGCTCGTTCGACAGCTTCATCCTCATGGCCATCTACAACGGCACGTTCGTCTTCACGGTGAACGGACGGCGATCGGTGGCGCGCACCGGTGATCTGGTGCTGCTCGACTGTCATGCGCCCAACGTGTACCAAGCCAAGGCCGAAACCGACTGCACGCTGCTGTGGATGCATTTCGACGGGCGTTTGGCACGTGATTATTTCGAGGCCATCCATGACGACCTGGGCGATGTGATCACGTTGCGGCGCGCCACCTACGCCATCAGCCGATTGCGCATGATCTACGATATGTTCGCCGAGGAGCGCAAGGTGGACGAGGCACGCATGTCCCTCATCATCACCGAAGTGCTCACCGAATGTCTGACGGACGGCGTCAGCGCCGGCAGCCCCTCAGCATTCGAAGACAACAGACGGCCCGGTACCGAACCGACCGACGTGCGTACAGGCGAAAACGCCGGGCGCAACGACAAGCGCGGCAGCAGCTACAACCAGCATGCCATCGAGGAGACGCTCTCGTACATCGCCACGCATCTGAGCGAGCCACTGCCGGTGTCCCAGCTCGCGGCGATGGCGCTGATGAGCGAGTACTACTACATCCGCGTATTCCGGCAGGTCACCGGCTACACCCCGCACACCTACATCGTCAACGCGCGCATGCACGCGGCGAAATACATGCTCTTGACCGGCGATGCGACGCTGAAGGAGATCTGCGCCGCCTGCGGCTTCTCCTCCACCAGCGCCTTCTGCGCGTCGTTCAAGAAGCGCTTCGGCGTCACGCCCCTGACGTTCCGCGCATCCGCAAAAACCAGCGCCATGCCGGAATCTGATGAATCACGCGCCCATCCTGCTCGTAATCGCGCTCCTCACCATCGCCCACAATAACGATGCTTTCCTTCATATCCCGCTCCGCCATCATCTCCCATAATGCGCGCGTCTCGCGCCGGACAGTCGCCTCATCATCCATGTTCATCGTGACCTGATACAGCTCGTACGTCTCGCTCTGCAGAGCGTCGCCTACGACGAAATCGACTTCATACCCATGCTCACGAGTGCGATACGAAGCAATACCGTCACGCCGGAAACCGACATTGCGGCGTCGCAATTCCAGATACACCGCCTCTTCCAAACGCTGACCTTCATCACGGACGCCCGCGCTCGCCACTGCAGCAGCGAGGCCGGAATCTATGGCATACACCTTGGGCATTGCCGTGGTCCGTTCGCTGAGCGCCATCGAGAATTCACGCAATCGGAACAGCAGGTAAGCATCTTCGAAATATCCGATGAGGTCTCCGAGCATCTCCCGACTCGCGGGCATGCCGGCTGAACGCAGATCATTCTCGACCTTGCGCAATGACAGCTGTTTGCCATTGGAACCCAGCGCACGCCGCGCCAGAGCGGAAGCGACCCTGGGACGAGAAATATCATGACGCTCCACCACGTCCCGCAGCACCACGCGTTGCACATACGACTGCAACAGGGCGATTCTCTGCGGGTCAGGAAGCTCCTGGACCGCAGGGAAACCTCCGACAATCAGGTAACGTTTCATAGCGTTCTGCAACAGGAGCCGCTCCTCGAGAGAGTACGCCTTGACACCGTCGTCGCCCGCATCCAGTGTGACAGAGTCGACGACATCATTCGCACGCACGAATTCCCGGAAGGAATACGGCAGCAATTCGAAATCCAAGGCCCGCCCACGAAACTCCGTTGTTATCTCATTCGAGAGCATCTTGGAGGAGGAGCCGCTGATATAAATCGTGGCCTTGGTGTTATCCACAACACGGCGCAGCCACGCCCCCCAGTCACGCATCTCCTGCAACTCATCGAAAAACAGGTATACGCCTTCGCGCAAGCCCTCTGGATGCGCCGCATAAAACGCTTCCAGCACTTCATCTCCAGTGGCAGGAGTGACTGACCCTAAACGATCGTCTTCAAAATTGAAATAGCAGATGCGGCTCCACGGGATGCCCGACTCATGCAGCATTTCCATTTCCTGAAACAGGCGATAGCTTTTGCCGCTACGCCGCATGCCGGTCACTACCTTCACCAGATTGCCAGCCTTTGGCGCCAACGGTTTTCCCAAATCCAAATCACGCGCGACGATTGGCTGAAAGTCCTTTATCGTGAAGCTTGCCAGCTTTTCCGCAATCACTGGATTTGTCATGAAGACCTCCAAACGCTCCCCGTGATACTCCTCGCAATACGATATTGGTCACTTCATATTACCAGTTTTACAGAAACTGGTAACTCTACATGACCAGTTTACTGAAAATCGGCAAAGTGAGATGACCAGTTGTTGCAAAACTGGCCACGGGAAGTGACCAGTTTGGGGATTATCGGTTGCCGCAGAGGGCGACGAGAGCCGTGGGACATTCATGCGGAACACTGCAGCATGCGTACAGGCACAGTAGGAGCGCTACAGCTCCACGGTCTCCTTGGTGGGGTCGTCCTTGATGTGCGCGAACTTTGCGGCGAGGGCCTCCTTGTTGCGCTTTTCGTCCTCCTCCTTGGCCTTCTTCTTGGCCTCGGCGGGGTCCCACAGCACATCCTCGCGGTGCTTGGCCCACTCGGTGCCGGCCAGCGGCGCGATGATGGCCGCGGTGGCGTCCAGCGTATCGGCAGTATCGGTGGCGGCAGCACGGGCCTTGACCAGTTCCAGCAGCTGGCTGTCGGTCAGGCAGATGCGCGGGATGGCGCACTGCTCGCGCAGTTCGTTGACGTACAGCAGAATCGGCAGCGACTGGGCGGCCACGCGGCGGGCCGTAGCGTCATCGAGCACGGTGGCGGTATTGGCAGCAGTGTCAGCAACAGCACTGTCCGCGCCGGCCGCAACCGTAACGCCCGGCACATGCGCGGCCACCACTGCCAGCAGCGCATCGCACACGGCGAGCGCGGTGGCGAAGCGGTGGGCCACGGCGGCAGGGTCGGCCGAGCCGGCAAGTCGGTCACCGTCCTCGTCTGAGGCGGGCGAATCATCTCCTGCGGCCCCGGCGGACGCAGCATCCTCGGCACCCGCTTCACCCGCGCCAGCCGCATCGGCCTCGATATGCCGCTCGACCGCATCGATGGCCTCGCGAACCTCAGAACGAACAGACTCATCCCATTCGACGCCCAACGCCTCGGCGGCGGCAAACACCAATGCGGCGTTTCCGGTTTCGGAGTAGTCGAGCATCGTATCGTAGGCATCGTTGGCGGCGAGCAGCGTGTCGACAATAGACTGCGGGCGGCCCGGAATCTCGTCCGCGCCCTCGTAGACGAATTCGGCGTCCGGCACAGTAACATCCGCACCGGTCAGGATGCGGGCGAACGCACGGGTGATGCGCACCTGCAGGTTCTCGGCGTATTTCGCATCGTTGTCCATCTGCATGGCCTTCGTCAGCGGCCACAGGGCGATAAGCCGCGCCCCGGTTTCCGAGGCCTCGCGCACCGCCGGCAGCGCCGCCACGCGGTCGATTGCCTCTCGATTCAGTTCAACGGTCATGTCATGCTCCTTTGCTCGAGTCCCACGCCCCTCAGCGGGCCGGCCAGTTCTTCCAACGATTGTAGTGCGCCATGCCAGTGGTTCGCTCACGCATTCCCGGCTTCTCCGGCAAAATACGTCAGTTGATGGCTGCTGCGTGATCCACATACGTGATGGACATCACACGGCCGGTCTCGTTGTCGTAGGTCACGGACGTGACGGACGCGAGCGCGGTGTGCCGCAGGAACATCCAATGCTCCGGGTGTCCGGTCTCCAGATAATGACGATAGGACCAGATCGGCGACTCGTGGCTGACCACCACAATCTGCTGACCGGGGTGCTGAGCTACCTTCTCACGAGCAAAAGCGTCCATGCGCGCCGCAATGTGCTGGTAGGACTCGCCCCAGCTGGGCTTGTACAGGTTCAGGACTAGCTTCCAGTTGCCGTTGCGCCACAATGCGCCCTCGCCATGGCCGATCCGCTTGCCCCGGAATTCGTTGCCGGCCTCGATCACTCGCTCGTCGGTGGTGAGTTCGAGCGGAGCTTCGCCTCGCTCCCCGCGCACGGCGTTGAGCGCGTCGATGATCGCGCCGGCGGTCTCGCGCGTGCGATCGAGCGGGGAGGAATACACGGCGGCAATCGTATTGGTCTGCGGATTGGAGGCCAGATAGTCGGCCGTGGCCTGGGCCATGCGACGGCCCACGTCGGACAGATGGAAGTCGGGCAGACGCTCGTAGAGCAGGTGGTCGGGGTTGTACACCTTGCCGTGGCGGACGAAGTGGATGGTGGTGGCGGTCATCGGCGGGCCTCCTTCAGGAACTTGCCGGGCAGGGTCGCGGCGTCATCAGCAATACCAATCAACCCAATCAACAATGGCATAATCCCTATCCTATTGCCGGCGCTTTCGCCACGGCACAGACACAGTCCGCGCATCGCCGGCGCTCTTGTCTAGCACGACATCGCTGGCGTATCGCCCAAGGCAAAACCCAACCGATAATCCTTAATTACCGCGTGTCAATCCAAGCCAACACATAGAGTAGCGTTGACGCAAATATGCATAGCGGCATAAGCCACGCAAACTTTGCGCACCCAGGACAGACACATCATTCGATGAGGGCTTCGCCGGCCAACGCCAAGGGCGGCGAGGGACATCCAATCGGGAGCGGAAAGGAGCGTAGTGCTGTAATGTCCAATGCGAACACCGTCACGGCCGCCATCAAGGAAGTCGGACATAAGGTTTTTGGCGGGTATGCCGAGCTGCTGCGCATCCCGCACACCGCGCGTTATTCGATCGGCGGCGTGATCGCCTGCATGCCGTTCCCGATGATCGGCATGACCATCACCATCTCCGTGCAGCATTACTATGGCAACTATTCGCTGGCCGGCATGCTCACCGCCGTCCAGGCGATTGCGCTGGCCATCTCCACTCCGCTGCTCGGCAAGCTGACCGACAAGTTCGGCCAGCGGCAGGTCTCCATACCGACGATCATCGTGTGGATCGTGGCAGCCATCGCGTTGACCACCTCCATCACCAACCGCGCGCCTGAATGGGTGCTGTACTGCCTGACGCCGTTCCTGGCAGCCATCCCGCCGTGGGGCGCGATGAGCCGCGCCCGCTGGACCAAAATCCTCAAGGGCGACCGCGAACGGACCGACCGCGCGCTCTCGCTGTGCGGCGTGCTCGACGAATGCATGTGGGTGGTCGGCAACCCGCTGGCCTCCACGCTGGCCGTGATCTCCGGCCTGCTGGCGTTCTCGTTCACCGGCATGTGCGTGGTGGTGGGCGCGTTGATGTTCCTGACGGAACTGACCACCGAGCCACCGTCACAGACCGTGTTGGCACGCCGGGAAGGCATCACCCGCAAGGAATACCGCGAGCGCGAGGCCGCCAAAGCCGAGGCGCTGCGAGTGGAGACCGCGGCCGAGGAGACGCGCCGCCGTCTCACACGCGACGGCGTGACCGATGAGGCGCAAATCCGGGCAGCGATCGACAAGGCTGTGGCGGATGCGCGCTCCGGCAAGAAGGCGTCCATCTGGGGCCCCGGCCTGATCGCCGTGTGCGTGACCTGGTTCGGTTTGGGCGCATTCCAGTCGGCCGCCGGCATCTCGATCATCGCGTTCGCCACCGAATCGAACATGAAGCAGTACACGGGCTTCGTGTTCGCCTGCTTCTCCATCAGCTCGCTGATGGGCGCGCTGGTGTATGGCGCGAAGAACTGGTCGATTGCCTTGTGGAAGCGCTTCTACTTCTGCCTGGCCGTGGTGAACCTCGGCATCGGCACGTTCATGTTCGCCAAGCACCTGTGGGTGATCATGATCATCTACCTGATCATCGGCGTCTGCCAGGCCCCCACGTGGATCAACGGCAACCAGCTGATGCTGCACCTCGTGCCGCCGTCACGCCTGACTGAGGGCATGGCGTGGATGGGTGCGATGAACTCCATCGGCGCTTCGGCCGGCTCGGCGATCGCCGGCCAGTTCATCGACCGTATGGGCTCGCACGGCGGCTTCATGGTGGTGACGGTGCTTGCGCTGGGTTCGCTGGCGATCGCGCTGATCGGCTTCAAGCAGATCAAGAGCTCCACCGAGCAGCCGACGCTGACCGAAGTGGCGGTGTGAGCGCTCGCGCGGGGCGCGTAAGCATGGCGGCGCGCGACGAGCGTAGTGCGCAGCGCGTGTAGTGCTGTGGTGCGCGGCATGCGTGTAGCGGGGGCGGAAACCCGTGGGATGCGAGTGCAGAACAGGCCTTGGTGTCGTTGCATCCCGCAACCCAACAGACATCACAAATTCACAATGGCGGAATTCCACTGTTTTCCGCAATACAAAACGGGACGTAAGTGCACTCAATCGGTTGAGCGCGCTTGCGTCCCGCATGGCCGTGGGACGCAAGTGCAGAAATACGGATTCTGCGCTTACGTCCCGAAGGTATGTCCGTTACTTCGGCCAGCCCTTCGGCGTGTGCTCCAGCGACCAGACGCCAAGCTTGTGGGAGAAGCTGTTCTGCCACTTGGCTTCAAGCTCTTCGGCGCTCAGCTTGTTTTCTGCGGAGCGCAGACGGTTCATCGCATTGGTATGGGTGTCGTCGAGCAGCCACTTGCGGATGAGGAAGTTCCAGACCATCACCACGGCGGTGGCCACCAGTTTGCCGACGTTCGTGCGCAGCAGGTATTCGGCATGCTGCGAGACATAGGCATCATGGTTCATGCCGTAGGTCGCCAGCCAGATGATCGCATCGTTCATGAACAGGCCCACGACCGCGCCCGCCACGAAGATGACGATCTCCATCCAACGGGCCATGTCGTCGCGGTGCTTGAACACGAACTTCATGCTCGCCAAGTAGTTGAAGATCAGCGAGATGATGAAGGAAATGGTTGCGGCAAGCACATTGTGCATGTGGAATACGCCGACCAGAAGATTGAGGATGCCCCAGTCGATGATGAAGGCGATGACGCCCACAATGCCGAACTTCATAAGCTGTGCAATCAGTTTTCTCACAGTGGGTATTCAACACTACCGGGCTGACTGTTGGTCGGGTATCACAGGGAAAGGCCAATAATCTCCGCAATTGCGTTCAGGGCTACACTGGAGAAGCGAAACGAACGATCAAGGAGGAATCATGCCTGTCATCCATACCCACGTCTCCGTGAAGACCACCCCCGAGCAGCGCGAGGCGCTCAAGGCCGCATACGGCAAGGCCATCACCGCCGTGCCCGGCAAATCCGAAGGCTGGCTGATGTGCCCGTTCGAGGACGAGATGCCCATTTACTTCGGCGGCTCGGACGACCAGCCCGCCGCCTACGTGGAGGTCAACGTGTTCGGCCGCTCCGTGCCGAGCTCGTCCTGGGAGAAGCTCACCGAATCCATCATGGCCGCGCTGAACTCCACGCTGGGCATTCCCGAGGACCGCACGTACATCCGCTACACCGCCACCACCGACTGGGGATGGAATGGCGGCAACTTCTAGTTGTCACCATTTCTTCGCGGCAAAGCCGCTCACAACCCCTGAAAACCGGAAAGCCCACCGCTTTGGTGGGCTTTCTCCGTTAGTAGGGCTTGGTGAAGAGTGAACGGATCACACGATCTTCGGCATCGGGGTGGTGAGGCTGGTGGTGAGGTTCACGTGCACCAGACCGGCGCCGGCATGCACTTCGACCTTCTTCAACGTCACGGTACGCTCGTCTTCCGGGGCGCGGTCGTTGTCGGTCATCGTGGCCGGGGACTTGACCGCCACGAACGCCAGATCGTCCAGCGAGATACCCGCGCTCTGGCACAGGGCCATCGCTTCGGCGACGGAATCGGTGAAACCGGGCTTGTAGAGCACACGCTCGGCCGGCACGCCATAAGCGTGCTCCGCCACCCACTTGGCGTTCTCGGTCAGAGCCATGCCCTTGTGAGAGTGCGGCTCGGCCGGCATGGAGCCGTTCTCAAGCACGTCCACGAAGGCGTCAAGCTGCGGGGCCAGCGCCTCGCCACCGTCACGGAACAGGTTGCCGATGATCGGCGTGCGGAATTCCAGTTCCGCAGCGGTCTCCTTGAGCGACGGAATCTGGTCATCCTCGCCCTCCCACAGGTTGATGAGCGGGAAGGTCGGGATATCGAGGCCTTCGAGGCGCTGCACATGGAACGGGTAGCGCCACGCCAGATCAGGGTCGTCGCGCCACGTGGAGGCGCGGGTCACGACAACCGCGGCGGACGGCCACTGCGCACCGTATTCGCGGCAGGCGATGTCCAGCCACTTCTGCGCGCCCGCGTCGGTGCCGTAGCCGGCCTCGACAATCACGACGTCGTGCAGCGCGCAGGCCATCTCCACGCTGACCAGCGTCGGGATGCCGATGGACACGTTGGCGAACGGGCCGCCGTGCACGTACACCGGAGAGCCGTTCACGGTTTCGGTGAGCGCCGGCTTGACGGCGTCGGCGAGGATGCCGGTGATACGCCACAGGTCGACGAATTCGCCGAAGGTCACGGCCTTGCCGTCCTTGGTGCCGGCGATCATTTTGGACACGCGCTCGGCAATCTCATCCATCGAGCGGGACAGCACCACGATCTGCATGAGCTCGCAGGTTGGGGTGAGCACAACCTTTTCCGCCACGTCACCCTTGCCGTAATCCACGGCGATGGAGCGCAGGGAGCGGCTCGGCACTTCGGAGACGCGCGGCACGAGGATATCGTCCAGCTTGTCTTCGTCCACGGCCTTCTCGGCGAAGGAGACGAGCAGGTTCTGGGCCGCCTCGATGGCGCCCATCTCGCCGCACAGGCCCCAGTCGATGAGCTCCGGGTGGGTCAGGGATGCCTTGCCGCCACCGGAGGCGCCGCCCTTGGAGCCGGCTGCGGTGATGCCCATGCTGGGCTGGCGCAGCACGGCGGCCGCGTCGATGCCGCGCTTGTTGAGCGCGTCGATAAGGGCGATGGTGGTGGTGGTCTTGCCCTCACCGCGCGACGCCTTGAGCGGCGTATCGGCGGTGACGAGCACGACCTTGCCGTGCTTGCGCGGGGCGTCCGGGTTGTCGGCCAGGTACTTCAGGTAGCCGAATGCGTCGATTTTCTTGACCAGGCCGTACTGGCTGGTGAAGTCTGCGATGGTGGTCATATAAACGCCTTTCTGTGTTTGTGGTGGGGCAGTCCATCTCGGCTCCCCTTATTCTCATTTCGCCCAGCTCCCCTCAAAGAGGGGAGCCTGATGACGGACTAGAAGTCGGACATGTGGAAGCCGTTCTTCATCTCCATGCTGCGCGTGTAGAGCACGGAGTCGAGCAGCTTCTCGGTTTCCGTCTTGAGCTGGTCGGCCATGGTCTGGTTGGCGGCGGCGAGGATGCCGCGCACTTCGGGGTTGCGCACAGCGGCGATGATCTCGTCCGGGGTCATCGGCTGCACGTCGCCGTCCACGTTGTCCGCCTCGAACTCCTCCTCGGCGGCCGACTGCTCGGCCTCCTCGGCGGAGGTCAGGCCGAGCCGCGCCACCTGCTCGTCGGTGGCGGCCACCAGACGGTGGCCCATCGCGCCGGTCTTCTCCTGGTAGCGCTCGATGGCGTTGACGGTGGAGCGGAAGGCGCCGTCGCACAGGGCGGCGATGATGCGGTTCGCCCAGTAGAAGTTCTCGGAGGTCACGCGGGTGGTGGTGTCTTCGAGGTATGCGGGCGTGGTGTCGACGTTCGGGAAGAACGGCACCAGCGTGTTGAACGGGTTGGAGCCGTAGGCCAGCCACTGGATCGCGCGCGAGGCCTGCGGGCGGTACGGGCGGATCTGCATCACGGCGAGCTGGCTCTGGCGGTTGATGCCGATCGGACGGTACATGTGGCGCGTACGCTCGTCGCCGAGCTGGCCGTACGGGTCGAACGGCGTGCCCTGATAGTGGGAGCTCAGCACGTACTTGATGTCCTCGATGGTCACCTTGCGCTCAGGCTGGCGGGCCCACGGGATGTCGTTGGATTCCGGGTTGTGGTCGGCGTCCGGGCCGTCCCAGACCTCGTCGTACGGGTTGAGGAAGCGCTGCATGTACCAGGCGCGCGGGGTGTTGTACACGTGGTCGGAGTCGGAGTGGGAGCCGAAGGCGTCGCGCGGGTTGAACGGGGTGGTGTTCTCCACCGCGAGATCGAGATGGTTGGTTTCGATGAACTCGGCCAGGTCTTCGGAGCACATGTGGTCCTCCTGGTCGCCCAGGGCGTCGGCCAGGTCGAATTCGTCGATGCCCAGCTGGTTCGGCATGGTCACGTACGCCTCGTCCGGCACACGCTTGGCGATCCAGTGATGGCCGCCGACAGTCTCCAGCCACCAGATCTCGTTGGAATCGGAGAAGGCCACGCCATTCATCTCGTAAGTGCCATATTCCTCAAGTAGGGAGCCGAGTCGCTCCACGCCCTCACGTGCGGTCTTGATGTACGGCAGCACGATGGTCAGGAAGTCCTCTTCGCCGATGCCGCCGGGCACTTCGGGCTCGTCGCCCTTGGCCGGCGCGTATTCCACGAACGGATCGGCGCCGAGCACGCGCTCGTTGGTGGTCAGTGTTTCGGTGGCGCTCATCGCTACGTTCGCTTCGTTGACGCCCGCTTCGCCCCAGATACCTTCCTTCAGATCCGCATTCGGCACTGCAGTATATTGCAGCGGATTGTCAGGCAGTTCGATGGTCAGGTGGGCGATCACCGACTTGTATTCGCGCGGCTGCTCTTCGGGCTTGACGACGATGAATCGCTTGGGATTGAACTCGCCGTTCGCGGAATCCTCGTTGCGGGCGATGATGGTGGAGCCGTCATAGCTCGCGTCCTTGCCTACCAGAATCGTGGTGCAGGCCATAAGAATGCATTGTCCTTTCGTTATGTGTTCGTTATGTTTATTGGGTTCGCTGTGTTCATATTCGTCGTACTGTTCGCGTGAACAAACACCCCATGATGTAGGGAAAGCCCCACGATGCGGTCGAACAAAATCGAACAATGGCGGAATACCAACGTTTTCGCTGACTACATCATGGGAGTTTCCCTACACCGTGGGAACTTCCCTACACCGTGGGATTGCCACTACACCGTGGGCGGTTGCCCACAACCGGTGTCACGCCTTGCCGGTGACGAACATGGCACCCTGGTCGGGGGTCTCGCCGCATTCGCGCAGCTTGTGCAGCAGTTCGTTCATCCAGAATCCCTGATTGAGTCCGGGCAGCGGTTCCTTGGTGGCCCAGACGTGCAGGTAGTAGTCGTGGTCCTTGTCCGGCGGCTGCGGGCCGTTGTACCGCATGGTCACGGCCGGATCGCTCTCGCGCCCCACGAACTTGGAGGCGGAGGAATTGCGGCCCTGCACCGCCTCGGGAATCATCGCCGGCAACTGACGGGAGAAGTCCGGCGGGATAGCGAGCGCATGCGCATCATTGAAGTCGAACATCAGCGCGTCGATGGGCAGGTTCGCCACCGTCCAATGAATCCATTCGAAGCCGCAAACCGGAATCGAATCGGGATCGGTGAACGTCCAGTGCAGATAGCGGGCGTCCGGATTCACCTCGTCCACATAGAACGGGAAGGAGATGACGGGGATGCCGCTTACCCGGTATTCAGGTGCGGCGGCTTTGGCGAAGTCGTCGGGCACGACCTTGAAATCAGCGGAAATCTTCATACGCTCCAGTGTATCGCGGGGCATGTTACCGAAGAACCGATCGCCGATTAGCAGCGAAGCACTAGCGTACGTTTGGTGAGGCTTGAGCCGGCCTTACCTCACCAAACGTACACTGAGCAGCTCTCAGTGTACGTTTGGTGAGATATAGGCTCGCAAGACCGCAGCAAACGTATGCTGGCAACCAACGAGTCCAGCCGACTGGCCTTGGCATCAGTAGCACAGGCCGGCGCCGCATACGTGTGCCTGGCTTGGGCAACGTCCGCACGCTCATAGGGCCCGCTTCCCGTTGCACAGACATGGATAGCGAAAGAGGGCCTCTTCACAGGGAAGAGGCCCTCACAGGAACCGGCGAATCGCGTGACATACGCCGGTCAATATCTCACCGGGCGGCGCAGGTCATCGAACCGCTCGCTCAGGCGTTGCGGCGGCGGTACACCACCACGCTCACGCCCGCGGCCACCAGAGCGATGGCGACGAACGCAATCACCAGAACGCTGCTACCGGTGATGGGCAGCTTCTGCTGGTTCTTGTCGTTGTCCTTGTCCGGCTTGTTCGGAGTGGTCGGCTTAGTCGGCTTGTCCGGCTTGGTCGGGGTGGTGGAACCGGCCTTGACCAGGTTCTTGGAAGCCTCAGCCAGCTTCGCGGTCGCGGCAGTCACCTCAGCCTTCGTGGCATCGGACTTCGCAGCCACATCCTGAGCAGCCTTCAAAGCAGCAGCAAACGTGGACCAAGAAGCCGCCGTGTAGTCAGCCTGCTTCTTCGACTCCGCGGTCTTAATCGCAGACTGCAGAGCATACACATCCTCAGCAGACGGCTTCTCCGGCTGCGGAGTCGGCTCCTGGCCCTCGGCCACGGTCACCGGCGTCCAGCCGAGCAGCTTGCCGTCGTTGTCATACAGAGCAATCTTGTGGTCGCCGTTCACGGTGTCAGCGGGGATGTTGAACTCGACGTAAGCCTTACCATCCTTGTCCACGCGAACCGCGGACGACTTGCCGTCAGGAGAAGCAAGCTGCTTCGGAGTGGAGTAGATGTAGCCGGTCCAGTAGCAGTAGGAGCCCTTCTCCACCAGCGCCTTGCAGGTGGCGGATTCCTTCAGGCTGTCGATGTACAGGCGGTACACGGAACCGGCGTTCGCCTTGTTGCCGTCGGCGCCCTCGACACCGTTCTTGTTGGCATCGGTGAGGTCGGCGGAAGCGACCGGGCCGTTCGTGGCGGGCTTGGTGGTGAAATCTTCTACAGTCTTCAACGCGTTGGGCTGCACCCCTGGGCCACCGATGTCAGGTACCAACATAGATCCATCATCGAATGTCAGCACGATACCCGAGTACATCAATGAGGCAGGATCAGGTTGAGTGGTTTGGGACTCGGCGACGGTATAAATTACATCAGTTTCGCCCATAAAGTCGTCTGAAGAAGAATAACCCCAGTTGCCGTACTTGGTGCCGGCGAGCAGACCGGGAACCACGTTCGTGATCTCACCGGAAGCCGGAATGGGCTTGCCCTCCTCGGCGGTCAGAATGTATCCATGGTTGAACCACTGGCCCATGGCAGTCTGACTATTAGCACCCGTCACCGACGCAATCAGATTGTTGACTGTGAAAATGTTGGCGATCTCAGGGTCTTCATCGGAAATCGCGCCAGTAACGCAATCCCAAGCACTGCGAATACCAGGGGTAGCCCAGATAGAAGGATCGAATGTGCCGTTCACTGTGAACACGCGAGTAACGGTGGTGGAATAGCAGATCTTGGTGACGCTACCGGCGATCTTCGGATCAATAGTGTAGTGGGCCTTGAGACCGACCGTATGCTCGCCAACGTCCTCCACGGACTGGCTGTCCAACGTCACCAAATTCCCATCAACAAGGTCAAGGACCTTCACCTGCACGTCATCAGAAGTGTCTACGACAGTACCGTTCACGGACTTGTCGCCCCAATCGTCGACATTGACCTTGTCGCCCGCGACAAGCGCAAACTGCACGGTCGACGACGGCTTGTAAAAGCCACGGTAGAACACATCAATCGTCTGGGTCGATGCCGAGGCAGTGAACACCGAAGAGTTGTAATCGTATGCCCCGGTGGTCTGGCCGATTGCAGGCAAATCGCCGTTATAGTTCATGCTGGACATCACGCCATATGCCTTGCCCGGGGTCAGACCGGTCAGCGTGACCTTGAATGCGGCGGACTCATCCGCATGCGTGTATCTCGCGCCGTACTTCAAAGCGGTGGCCGGTGCCACAACCTTGGAAATCTGCGCACCATCCGCGGCAGCGGCCTTGGCTTGAGCCTTCGGTGCGGCCTGCTTCTGGTCTGCAGCGGCCGGAGCTGGGGTCTTCGCCGATTCCTTGGCGTTCTGGTCGGCCTTCGCATCAGACTGAGCCTGAGTCTGGGCCTTGGCGGCATCAGACTGGGACTGAGCAGCCTGAGCATCGGCCGTGGCGGTCTGAGACTGCGAGGCCTGCGACTTCACGACAGAAGCATCACCGGCGGCATCGTCGGCATACGCCGTGCCCACACCGGTGAGCATCATGCTCAAACCAGCGAGGACGGCAACAACTTTGCCCATCTTCTTCATAGGTTTCCCTTCACCAGTGCGTAATCACAACGATTACGCTCCTGTGCCAAAACGTTACCCCCCCCCGTAGTCAAAACCGTTTCGGCAAATGGACGAAGCACCCGGATATGGACAGGACACAACCAGGAGTGGACTCAGCATGGCGATCCAGTGGTCCGCGTCCGAAGTTCGTTGATTAATTCACTACCCCTCAGTCCCGCTTCGCGGGCCAGCTCCCCTGACAAGGGGAGCCTCATATATTCACGCAGGATACTACGGAATCAAGGCGCAGAAGAGGGCTTCGAACGTGAGCAGCGGATTGCCGTTGCCGGCCAAGCGCTTGCGGGCGCGGGCCACCTCGTCGAGGCGGGCCACGGCCCCGGCGCGGTTCAATCGCACGGACAATTCGGTAATCGCGGTACGGTTCTCGAGGTTGATGAGCCCCACGGAATCCTCGGCGTTGTTCTGCAGCACAGCCACATCACGGTAGATGGAGGCCACCGAGTTGAGCGCGCGGTCGAGCACGTCGCGCGTGCGACGGGTGGCGAAGCGCTTGACGTCGTCCTTCTTGGCCACCTGATTGAACGCGCCGCGCAGCTTCGGGGGGATGCGCTCCTCCTCCGCCAACCCGTTGACGCGGCGAAACTCCGCCTCCTGTTTGTCGGCCCAATCATTCGCGTCCGCCTCGGCCTGGCCCTTGGCATTGTCGATGAGGTTGCCAGCGAGCAGTACCGCGTCCGAAGCGCGGGCGAGGTTCAGCACGCCGACGACGAGCTCGTCACGGTCGGTCATCACCCGCTCGTTGGTGGCGTACAGGCGCGCGATGCCGATATGCCCTTCCGACAGCCGAGCCGCTCGCTGGGCGGTCTTCGGCTCCACGCCGGTTTCGGCCACCAGGAAATCCGCCACGGCGGCGGTCGACGGCACGGCGAGGTTCACCACGCGACACCGCGAGCGGATAGTGGGCAGCACATCCTGCGCGCTGGGCGCACACAGCAGCCAGATACAGCGTTCCGCCGGCTCCTCGATCTCCTTGAGCAACACGTTGGTGGTGCGTTCGAGCATACGGTCGACGTCTTCGATGATGATGATCCGCCACGGCGCGGTGGCGGGCATCTGCTCGGACGTGGCGATGAGGTCGCGCACCTGGTCGATGCCGATGGTCACCTTATTGGTGGTCAGCACAGTGACGTCCGGGTGCGTGCCGGCGAGCACCTGCTGGGTGACGCGCGTCGGCTCGGCGTTCATGCCGTGATCGGGGCTTTCCAGTGCGGCCGCGAACGCGCGGGCCATGTTGGAGCGGCCGGAGCCGGGAGGCCCGCAGATCAGCCACGATTGGGTAAGCTGCGTCGGGTCGCCTTGGGCGATGCGGGCCAGCATGTCCGCCACGGGCTTCTGCCCGACCAACGAATCCCACACGCTCATCGGACCGTCTCCTTGAGCAGCGCATCGATATCCGCTTCAATCGCAGCCCACACCTGTTCGATGGACTGGCTGGCGTCAATCACGCGGAATCGGTCCGGTTCGGCCGCCGCCAAATCGAGGAACGCCTGACGGGTACGGTTCTGGAAGTCACCACCTGCGGATTCCATGCGGTCTTCGGCATGCTGGAGGCGATTGTGGGACAGCGCCGGGTCCATGTCCAGCAGATAGGTACGAGCCGGCAACAGGTTATTGGTGGCCCACAGGCTCAGGCCCTTGATTTCGGCTGCGGTCAGCTCACGTCCACCCGCCTGATAGGCCAGCGAGGAATCCAGGTAACGATCGGTGATCACCACTTCGCCGCGCTCCAATGCCGGGCGAATCGTTTCGGCCACGTGCTGGGCGCGGTCGGCGGCGAACAGCAGCGCCTCCGCGCGCGGGGCGATGTCAGCGGGATGGGCGGCAGCAACGGCAGCGTCAGCATCGGCGGCAGCGTCATCAGCGCCAGCCGCAGCCGGCACGCCATGCAGCAACAGCCCGCGGATCGCAGACCCCAAAGCCGTGCCGCCCGGTTCGCGCGTGACCACCACCGTGCGGCCCTGCGACTCGAGATATGCACGCAGCCGCTCGACCTGCGTGGTTTTGCCCACGCCGTCAACACCCTCAAACGAAACAAACAGACCGCTCATACCTATCGACCTTAGCGTTAGGCACCGAGTTGCCCACCATTCGGCGGCTATTCGCTTACGAGGGGCTGATTTGGACGTTGGGGAATGTCTATCGGCCTTACGAGGGGCTGCCTCTCGAGTAGACGTTGCCTCAAAATGACGAAATGACGTTGGAGGGAAGCGGTTTCCGTGGTGTTGTAGACCATCGGACAGCCCCTCGTAACGCAGATAGACCTCCCAAAAAGCGGAAATCAGCCCCTCGTAAGCGAGATGATCGCCAGCAATAGACAAAACGACCCCTCACGCAATCACAATGACCCGTCAACAGGCGACGCAAAGGCTATCGACGGGGCATATCAGTGCAAAATTAGTGGTCTGTTTAGTAAATAATTGAGGGACTCAGCTTTTCTCTCCCCCAGTCAGCTGCGCTGACAGCCCCCTCATCAGAGGGGGCCACATACCACCGCTGTTTGCTTTACGGTGCTCCCCTGACAAGGGGGGCCAGAATATATGCAACGAATATGTGACGCGGACCGCTGGGGGCGCGCGGTCGGGTTACTGTTTTTTGGATTTGGACGGCTTGGCGGCGACGACCGGCGGGCGGACGAAGCCCTCGTTTGCGGTGAGCCAGTCAACGTCGGCCTTCACGGTGGCGGCAGTCGAACCCAGCTTCTCGGCGATGCGCGTGTTGGCCCATCCCTTGCCGGCGAGCTTCTTGACCTCGGCGCGACGTTCGGCGCGCTTGGCCTCGACGGCGCTCATCTTGGGCGCGGTCTGCGAGGCGGAACCTGCCTTGCCGTTCGTCTTGCCGCTCGCCGCACCGGCCGCACGACCACGGCCGCCGCGTCCGCCACGGCCCCGCGTGGACGGGCCGGCCGCACGCTTCTCAGCGAGCAGACGGAATGCGTCATCCGGGTTGATGGTCTCGGGCGTGTACTGGCGCGGCACCGTGCGGTTCGTCTCGCCGTCGGTGATGTAGGCACCGAAACGACCGTCCTTGATGGTCACGTTCTTGCCGGTGGCCGGATCGGTGCCAAGCTCGCGCAGCGGCGGCTTGGCGGCACCGCGACCACGCCCGCGGCCGTACTTCGGCTGGGCGAACAGCTCCTTGGCCTTGTTCAGGTCAACGGTGAAGATCTCGTCTTCGGACCCCAGCGAACGGGTCTCGGACTTGCCGTCCGCACCGGTCCTGGTCAGATACGGGCCGTAGCGGCCATTGTTGGCGGCCACCGTGTATTCGGAGACTTCGCCGGTTTCGGCGTTGGTCTCCTCATACTTGCCGACTTCGCGCGGCAGGCTCAGCAGGCGCAACGCATCCTCAAGCGAAAGCGATTCAGGGCTCATGGTCTTGAACAGCGACGCCATCTTGGGGCGCGGAGCCGCAGCAGCCGCGGCCTTCTTGGAGCCCTTCTTGGCTGATGCGCCGGCAGCTTCAGCAGCCGAATCGGCGCTGCCCTCGGCTGCAGCCGGCGGAATCAGCGCCACATACGGCCCGAAACGGCCATTGCGCACCTCGACTGTGCCGCCGGTCGCCGGGTCGGTGCCCAGCTCGCGCGGGCCGCCGGAATGATTGTCGATGAGGTCACGGGCCACGTCCACGGTGAGCTCGTCCGGTGCGATGGTATCGGGGAGGGATGCGCGCTTGGGATTGCCTTCGGCGTCCAAATGCTCCATGTCTTCCAGATACGGGCCGTAGCGGCCGATGCGCACGTGCATTCCGTCGCCGATGTCGATGGTGTTGATGGCGCGCGCGTCGATCTCGCCGAGCTGCGCCACCTGCTGCTGCAGTCCCTCATGGGCTTCGTCGGCGTTGCGGGCCGCGCCCTCGCCGGAACCGAAGTAGAACCGGGTGAGCCAGTCGCGCCCGGTCTCCTCGCCGTGGGCGATGCGATCCAGGCCGTTTTCCATATCGGCGGTGAACTGGTAGTCCACCAGCTTCGGGAAGTTCTGCTCGAGCAGCTTGACCACGGAGAAGGCCAGCCAGCTGGGAATCAGCGCACGGCCACGCTCGTAGACGTAGCCGCGATCCATGATGGTGGAGATGATGCTGGCGTAGGTGGACGGGCGGCCGATTTCCTTGGCCTCCAGCGTCTTGACCAGCGTGGCCTCGGTGTATCGGGCCGGAGGCTGGGTCTCATGGCCGTCCGGCTGCACGTCGGTGGCGTCCACCCGCTGGCCGACCTCCATCGGAGGCAGCGAGGTATTCGATTCGGAGGCGTCGCCCTTGGCCTTGGCTGCTGCCTCTGAAGTCCCCTCAGCGGCGGAAGCACCGCCCCCCGCAGCGGCAGTCTTCGGCTTGCGCCCCTCCCCTGTGGCCTTCATGAAGCCGGGGAATTCGATGACTGTGCCGGACGCCTGGAATACCGCCTCGCCTTCGGTCGGGCCAGCCGGCGCGGAGAGGCGCACGGTGGCGGTGGAACCGGTGGCGTCAGCCATCTGACAGGCGAGCGTACGCTGCCAGATCAGCGTGTACAGGCGCAGCTGGTCGACCGGCAGTTTGGACGCCAGCTCGTCCGGGGCATGGAAGCGCGAGCCCGCCGGGCGGATGCACTCGTGGGCCTCCTGCGCGCCTGCGGTCTTGGTGGCGTACTGCTTAGGCTCGGACGAGAGGAACCGGTCGCCGAAGTGATAGCTCACGGCGTTGCGGGCGGCGGCGATGGCCTCCTGCGACAGCGTCACCGAATCGGTACGCATGTACGTGATGTAGCCGTTCTCGTACAGGCTCTGGGCGGCGCGCATCACCGCGCGGGCGCCCATGCCGAGGCGATTGCCAGCGGTCTGCTGCAGCGTGGACGTGGTGAACGGCGGCTGCGGGCGACGGCGGTACGGCTTGGTCTCCATGGACATCACCGTGAAATCGGCGGTTTTCAGTGTCTCGGCCACAGCGGAGGCCGAAGCCTCGTCCAGCTGGCGCACGTTGGCTGCAAAGCCGTCCGGCGTGAGCTGGCCGTCCGCGCCGAAGTCCTTGGAACCAGCGAGACGCTTGCCGCCGAGGGAGATCATGCGGGCGCAGAACTCTGCGGTCTCGCCCTGCGCGTCCGGCGCGGCGAGCGTGGCCACGATATCCCAGTAGGGCGCGCGCTTGAAGGCCATGCGCTCACGTTCGCGCTCCACGATAAGGCGGGTCGCCACGGACTGCACGCGGCCCGCCGACAGGCCCGGACCGACCTTGCGCCACAGCACCGGGGAAAGCTCGTAGCCATACAAGCGGTCGAGGATACGGCGGGTCTCCTGCGCGTCCACCATATGCCCGTCCACGTCGCGGGTCTTGGCGAGCGACGCGTTGATGGCGTTCTTGGTGATCTCGTGGAACACCATGCGCTTGACCGGCACCTTGGGCTTCAGCGTCTGCACCAAGTGCCATGCGATGGCCTCGCCCTCGCGATCCTCATCAGTGGCGAGGTAGAGCTCGTCGGCGTTCTTGAGCGCGGATTTGAGTTCGCTGACCGTGCGCTTCTTGTCGCCGTCAACGATGTAGTACGGCTTGAAGCCGTCGTTCACGTCCACGCCGAACTTGCCGAACTTGGCCTTGTCCGCAGCCGGCACCTGGCTGGGCTGGGCAAGATCGCGGATATGGCCCACCGACGCCATGACGGTGTACCCCTTGCCCAGGTAGTCACCGATCTTGTGGGCCTTGGTCGGGGACTCCACAATCACAAGCTTGGTAGCCATTCCTTCTCCTTATTGTTTCCTGAAACGCACGGTGTTTCTTGGCGTCATAATACTCACGAATGGTATCGAACTGCCAAATTGGCGGCCGGGTGACGGCCTGTTCGCGACTTGTTCGCGCCCTGTTCACTGCCGCGCGGACTACGCAGACAGCGCAGACTACGCCGCCGGCGATGTCCGCGCGGACTGTGCCGGCGGCGCGGGCGGCGCACCGATCAGTCCCAGTCGGCTCAACGGCGCCGCCGTGATATGACGAAGCGCCAGCAGCAGTCCGAACGCGAGCGCGGTTACTCCGACAACACCAATCACGGCGGAGACGATGGAGCCTCGCACGGCCCACATGGCGCTGACGTTCAGGCCGGGCACCACCTGCCAGATCGCGTATGCGCTGTACAGCATCAGCAGCAGTCCACCGGTGATCAGCACGCTGCCGACAATCTGCACGCTCACCGAGGAGACGCGCCGGCCGGGATCGTCCATGCCGGACGTGCGCGTGCACGCCAGTATCACCAGCGCGAATCCGGTCACCAACAGTATCGACATCAACACATCCGACGTGCGGTGCCACTGCCCTACCATCACCGAGACACCGACCAATACCGACCATGTGCCGCCGACCACTGCCGCGAGCGCACGCAGCGCACGCGGCACGGCGATGAGCAGCAGCACCGCGCCAGCCACCGCGAGCATCGTATGTCCGGACGGCGCCGAATTGGCCACCGGTGATGCGGTCTGGATGATGAACGGGCGCGGCAGCAGCGCTTTGAGCTGGGTCGCGGCCAGGCAGACGCCGGCGAACACGACCATCTGCCCGACCAGCCACCAGCGCCGGCGGACCAGCGCCGCAACCAGACCAAGCCCGCCCAGCACGCAGCTGACCGTGACCACCAGCCACGACTGCGCCACGAGATTCATCGGCCCCGACGCCCATGCCGGCAGGCTGGTCGGCAGATTGACCCATACGATTTCGTCATACGACTGCCCGTTTTCGGTGTGGACGCATACCCACCAGATGCCGAACGCGGCGGCGGCGAGCAGCACACCGAACACCGCGCACAGCACGCGGCTGGATATGCGCGGGCGGACGGTCAGCGGATCGAGCAGGGCGAGACCACGGTCGACGGCATCGGTATCGTCATCGTTGGAGGCGTCCCGGCCAGCGCCGGGGAGTGTCGACGAATCAGTGGAACCGGCGTCCGGCGTTACCGGCTGCCATCGAAACTCAGGCCTCGCGCCACCCGCCCCGCGTGCGTCTGCCGGCGCGGAATCGACCATGTTCGTAGGCGCGTGCGGATCGCGAATCACTGGATGCTGTGCGTCATTCATATCCAAGACTGTACGGCCGCGCCTCGGACACCAGCGCGTCGCGTCAATCCTCAGAGCCAAATCCGCACATAGTGCACAGGGAAAAGACGTACGGGAAATCGCACAGGGAAATACAAGAAAACCCCCACGCACCCGTCAGAGGCCACTTACCCTTGCTGCATTCCTGCCCTGGGGGAGTTGGGTGACATAGCGCCGCGTGGAGGCTTTGTACAGTGTATGGATACGGGTGGACTACGTCAAGTTCGGTATACATATGGGGTATCGCCAAGGGACGCCACGGCGAAACCGGCCGGGTTTGTAAGAATTCGGCGCAAATACTATTCCCCCAGAGCCAAAATCGCCCATTCTCAGCGCACTTTTCAGCACCGGCAATTACGGTGGCATGCATGGCTTCTTATCAACGTCGCGCACGTGCCGGCAGCGATGGGCCCGCCCTTCGCCAGCCGCGCACCGCACACAGCAAGTCCGGACAAGCCGCTCAGGAAGGCGCATACCGTACAGGATCAGGCCGCAGCGGCAGTCGCGCCGACGGCACCGGAACCCGCCGCAGCAGCAGCCACCGAGCAAGCCAAGCCAGCCACGCCAGCCGCACAGGCTCAGCGCGTACCGCACGTACCGCGCACGCCACGCATCGCAGCCGCAATCACAAGAACAACAACGGCGGCAAAGGCAAGCATCGCGTACTCAAATGGGTGCTCGGCATCTTCTTCGGACTGATCGGCGTTGGTCTGCTCGCCGGCATCGGCGTGTTCGCATACCTGTACATCACCACCGAAGTACCGCAGCCGGAGAAGTTCGCGCTGGCGGAAAAGACCACCGTGTATTACGCGGACGGCACCACGCCGATCGGCTCGTACGCCGAGCAGAATCGCGAGATCATCTCCTGCACCGACCTGCCGGACTACATCGGCAACGCCATCGTGGCGTCCGAGAACCGCACGTTCTACACCGACAAGGGCATCGACCTCAAAGGCATCGCCCGCGCGTTCCTCAACAACGTGACCACAGGCACACGCCAAGGCGGCTCGACCATCACCCAGCAGTACGCGGAACGCTACTATCTGGGCGAAACCACCACGTACGTCGGCAAGGCGCGCGAGGCGATTCTGGCCCTCAAGATCGCGCAGACCGAGTCGAAGGACGAGGTGCTGTGCAATTACATGAACACGATTTACCTGGGCCGCAATGCCTACGGCATCCAGGCCGCCGCCAAGGCGTACTTCAACAAGGACGCCAAAGACCTGACGCTGCCCGAGGCCGCGATGATCGCCGGCATCATTCCCGCCCCCTCCACCTGGGATCCGGCGGACAGCCCTAAAATCGCCCAGCAGCGCTTCAATCGCGTGCTGAGCATCATGGAGGAAGACGGCTACATCACCGCCAAGCAGCACAAGGAGGCCACATTCCCGCAGACCGCGGAGGTGGCTCAGCAGAACGAATACCAGGGTCCGAACGGCTATCTGCTGGACATGGTGCAGCGCGAACTGGTCGGCTCCAAGGCCTTCACCAAAGAGGATCTGGCCACCGGCGGATACAAGATCGTCACCACCATCGACAAGGCCAAGCAGGATCTCATGCAGTCGGTGGGCGACACGCGTGCGGACGGCATGCCGGAATCCATTCAGGTCGGCGGCATCGCCGTGGAGCAGAAGACCGGCGCGGTGGTTTCCGTGTATGCCGGCTCCGATTACCTCAGCAAGCCGCTGAACAACGCGGATCAGGCCTTGTTCGAGCCGGGCTCCACGATGAAGCCGTTCGCCCTGCTCGGTGCCGCGCAGGAGGGCGTGAGCTTCAACACAATGTTCAACGGCAACTCGCACCAGCATTTCTCCGGCATCACCGCCGAGGTGAACAACGCGCTGAACATAAACTGGGGCAACATCAATCTGTATCAGGCCACGGCCAACTCGGTGAACACGGTGTTCATGAACGTCAACGAGCATCTGACGCCGCAGCGCACGGCCAAAATCGCGCATGAGGCCGGCATCACCGGCGACATCGACGAGACATCGCCGTACAACGTGCTGGGCATCAATGCGCTGACGGTGTGGGATCTGGCGCAGGGGCATTCGACCATCGCCAACAACGGCGTGAAGAACACGCTGCACATGGTGGCCAAGGTGCAGGATTCCAAGGGCAAGGACCTCTATAACGCGCCGAACGAGAACAAGAAGGTGTTCGACGCGAACGACTGCGCCCTGGTGCAGAAGGCCATGCAGGGCACGACCACGTCCGGTACTGCAGCGGGTGTGTCCTCGGCGCTCGGTGGACGGCAGGTAGCCGGCAAGTCCGGTACCGCCAACGACGAGCTGGCAGCCTCGTTCGTGGGGTATACGCCAAGCCTGATGAACGTGTGGGCTATCTGGAACCCGGATGCCGACGGCAACCCGCAGGTGGTGCCCGCGTTCGGCGGCTATGGCGTGACGTCCACCGGCTATCCGGCGCACCTGTTCACCGAGTACATGTCGCAGGCGTTGGCCGGCACCGCCGTGGAGCAGTTCACCACCGCCAAGGATTCCGGCAAGGTCGGCGGCCCGGACGGCACATGGGGCCTCGGCGGCTCGAAGTCCTCGTCCACGAACGGCCAGTCCGGCACGCAGAACGGCAGATCTAACTCCGATTCCTCCTCCGGCTCCACTTCCGGTCAGTCCTCCACACAGGAGTTCGCGCAGCAGTGCCTCAACAACGCGAGCTACTCCACTGAATGCCCGAACTATCCGGGCCCGCCCAGCGGCGGTAACGGCGGTAACGGGGACAACGGTTCCGGAAACGGTGACGGAGGCGATGGCGGTAACGGCGGTAACGGGGACAGTGGCGGCAACAGTGGCAATAGCAACGGAAACGGAAACAGCGGTTCCAGCGACTCCGGTGGCAATACCGGAAGCAATAGCGGCAATGGAAACGGCACGCCGTCCGGAGAAACCACCGGAGGGAACTCGTAATACCGCCTGCCTGTCTGCTTCACGGCAACGGTCCTGCAATCACGGACGCGCTGCGCGCGGCATCCTGCTGGCTCGCATGTCGGCTCGCACGTTGCCTACAAACAGCTTCGCTGTTTGCTTCACGGTGCTGTCCCGTCAAGGGGGCCAATGACCGGTCGGCTCCCCTTGTCAGGGGAGCTGTCGGCGCAGCCGACTGAGGGGTAGTCGACAGGAAGCTAGCCGACCTGATTTGGTCTCTCCCCCAGTCAGCTACGCTGACAGCCCCCTCATCAGAGGGGGCCATAGCCGTACGGACGCGCTGCGCGCGCAGTCTTCTGGCTCGCCTGTCGGCTCGCACGCTGCCTACAAGCAGCTTCGCTGTCCGCTTCACGGTACTGTCCCGTCAAGGGGGCCAATGACCGGTCGGCTCCCCTTGTCAGGGGAGCTGTCGGCGCAGCCGACTGAGGGGTAGTCGACAGGAAGCTAGCCGACCTGATTTGGTCTCTCCCCCAGTCAGCTACGCTGACAGCCCCCTCATCAGAGGGGGCCATAGCCGTACGGACGCGCTGCACGCTCAGTCTTCTGGCTCGCCTGTCGGCTCGCACAGCACCTACAAACAGCTCCGCTGTTTGCTTTACGGTGCTGTCCTGACAAGGGGAGCCAGAACGCACGCAACAGCCGGAGGGCTTTGCAGCCTCAGCGGGCGCGGTTGGAGCGGTTGACGGCGGAGATGATGGCCTTCAACGCGCTGGTGGTGATGGAGGAGTCGATGCCCACACCCCAGACGATCTGCGCATCATCGGCCTCGCCGACCTGGCATTCCACGTAGGACGCGGCCATGGCGTTGGTGCCCACGGACATCGTGTGCTCCACATAGTCCATGATGGAGGCGTCCACGCCGAAGTCGGAGATGGCGTTGAGGAAGGCGGCGATCGGACCGTTGCCGATGCCGGAGACCTCGCGCTCCACCGGCTCGTCGACGCCCACGTTCACGCCACGGTCGAGCAGGCGAGCCTTGAGCACGGTGTCCGAACCGTCCTCGCCGGAGCTGATGGCCACCTTCAGCAGCTTCAGACGGCCCCACGGCTCGAGAGATGTGTCATGCGTGTCGCCGACGACCACGCCGGCGGCGGTCATGCCGGACTGCTCGACCGGCAGGTACTCGTCCTTGAACAGACGCCAGATGTCCTCGTCCTTGACTTCCTTCTTGGTGTCGTCCGCGTACTTCTGCACGACCTTGTCGAACTCCACCTGCAGACGCTTGGGCAGGTCGAGGTTGTGGTTGGTCTTGAGCAGGTAGGCCATGCCGCCCTTGCCGGACTGGGAGTTGACGCGGATGATGGCCTCATAGGAGCGGCCGATGTCCTTCGGGTCGATCGGCAGGTACGGTACCAGCCAGACGAAGCTGCTGAGGTCGGCGCCGGCGCGGTCGGCGGCCACCTGACGGGCTTCGAGGCCCTTCTTGATGGCGTCCTGATGGGAGCCGGAGAAGGCAGTGAACACGAAGTTGCCGGCGTACGGGTGACGTTCAGAGATCTTGATCTGGTTGCAGTACTCGACGGTCTTGCGAATTTCGGGCACATTGGACAGGTCGAGCTGCGGGTCGATGCCCTGGGTCAGCCAGTTGAGGCCCAGCGTGACCAGGTCCACGTTGCCGGTACGCTCGCCGTTGCCCAGCAGGCAGCCTTCCACACGGTCGGCGCCGGCGAGCACGGCCAGCTCGGTGGCGGCCACGCCCATGCCCTCGTCGTTGTGCGGGTGGAGGGACAGCACCACGGCGTCACGGTCGTCGAGATGGGTGGAGACGTACTCAACTTCGTCGGCGAACACGTTCGGCGTGGTCATTTCCACGGTGGCCGGCAGGTTGATGATCATCGGGTGCTCGGGCGTCGGCTTGATCACGCCGATCACCGCGTTGCACACCTCGACCGCGTACTCCGGCTCGGTGCCGGTGAAGGATTCGGGGCTGTACTCGTAGTACAGGTCGATGCCCTTGGCCTCGGATTCGAGGTCTTTGCACAGTTCGGCGGCGTCGGTGGCGAGCTTCTTGATCTCTTCCCTGTTCTTGCGGAAGACGACCTCGCGCTGCAGCACGGACACGGAGTTGTAGAAGTGCACGATAGCGCGCTTGGCGCCCTTGAGCGCCTCATAGGTGCGACGGATCAGGTGCTCGCGGCACTGCGTGAGCACGACGATGGTCACGTCGTCCGGAATCAGCTCACGCTCGATGAGCATGCGGATGAAGTCGAAATCGGTCTCGGAAGCGGACGGGAAGCCCACCTCGATCTCCTTGAATCCCATGGAGACCAGCAGGTTCCAGAAGCGCAGCTTGCGTTCGGAATCCATCGGGTTGACGAGGGCCTGATTGCCATCGCGAAGGTCGACGGAGCACCAGCGCGGCGCGCGCTGCAGTCGCTTGCCCGGCCACGTGCGCTCCGGGTAATCAAACGGAATCTGCTTGTCATAGGCCACGTACTTGTTGTACGGCATGCGGCTGGGCTTCTGCGGATCGCCGATGAATCGTGCCGGAGGCAGCAGCGGGTCGTTGTTCCCCCCATTGGATGCCGCAGCGACGGCTGCGAGATCAAAGACAGATGATTGATCCTGACCCATTGTTCCTCCTTTTCTTGGGTTGTGCGCACGCTCGGGCATAGCACTGGCACTGCTGACGCCAACAGTGTTGACACCGGCATTACACTGTGCCACCTGTGCGGTCCGCTATGGGATTCACTCCACCCATATGGCCCGTACGGCCAGTGCCGGCTGATGTCAGCTGATGTCAGCCCGCGACCGGAGTCGAAACCGGGTTTGCACCGCTTGTCTAGAGCCATGCGCATCTGTTAATACGCATGTAACATCCTACAGGCCAGCTCGGGCAACGGCTGCGGAAATGCCGTATTGTGGCGGGGCGAGCGGCGGCCGCGCGGACCGGGCCGGCGAATTACCGGCGGGCGCCTCTGAGCAGCGAGCGCACGATGGCGGCGAATCCAAGGCTCATCGCGCCGGCGAGCACGGCGAACACCTCCGGACGGCGCAGCTCGTTGCGCATGCTGACCGCATCGGTCACGCAGTGGTCCTCGAACCAGACACGCACCTCGTTGCTGGAATAGCGTCCAACCAGGTCGCCCCAAGTGAGCATGCGCGTCACATAGCCGGCCGGATTGTTCTCATGGAACTCGAACAGGCGGATGCCGCGATAGCGCGACTTGGGACCATAGCATTCAAAGCCGCACGTGGGCGCGTAGCCCAGGTCGAGGCCGTGCACGTGGCCAACGAACGCGTTCTTGTGATCGTGCCCGCAGAACAGCGCGAAATAGCCGCCCGCCTCGCGCATGGCGTCCACCTCGCCCACGTTCTCGTCCGCGCAGCCGATGGCCTCGCCCAGCCGGGAGCCCGGACGGCAGACCTCATGATTGAGCACATAGCAGTGGCCGGCGTGGGTGCGCGCACCTTCCACGGCGTTCGGCGTCCAGGCGGGCACCTCCTTGAGGCAGTCGTAGAACTCCTGCGGCGGGATGTGCTGGAAGGCGATGGCCGGCACCGGCTTGCCGTCGCCGTTGCGGCGGCCGAGCTCGACCTGCACGGACTTGAGCCAGCCGATGGCCTCGGGCGTGGGGGTGCCATAGCCGTCGGAATCCGCAAGGTCGAGGCCGCGGGAATTGGCCACATATGCGGGGTATTGGGCGTCGCGCTCCTTAGGAGCACCGGGCTCGCCCGACTCGGTGGCGTAGTCGCCGGAGTTGACCATCATGACGCTCATGGCCACGCGACCGGAGCCGTCCGAGGACTCGATGGGCAGGGCGAACGTGCCCGGTTCGAGGCTGTCGGCCGGGTTGAGGCATCCGGGGAACTCGCGGTAGATGTCATCCTGTTCGTCGGCCAGGATGCCGCACTGGAAATCGTGGTTGCCATAGGTGGCGGCGAACGGGACTTTCGCTTCGACCACCGGGCCGAGGAAGCCGTCGAATGTGCGGCGGACCTTGGCGCGCGTCTCGTCCATGAGCTCGTCGATACCGGGCGCATCAGGATGCTCGGCGTCCTTAGTGGAATGCTGTCTGATGCCGCAAATCCTTGCCTCCACCTTGGTCACCGCGCGCACGCGGGCACCTGGCTGCTCGCCGCGACGGCGCAGGAAGGTGTCGATATAGGCGGGGTCGTAGCCACGGATCTGATCGCCGGTGAACACCACGAGATCGGGGTCGGCTTTGCGGATGGCCTCGCGGATGAGGCGGATGGTGTCGGGAAGCACGTCGGGGCCGTCCTGGACGTCGGCCATCTGCAGCACGCGGAAGCTGCCGTCTTCGCGGAATCGCAAGCTGTTCGTCATGATTCTTCAGTGTAGGCGGGCGGATGCGGCCACCGCTGCCTCGTTCACAGGAATGGCACAGGCTTTTCCGACGCCGTTCAATTCCGCAGGCGGCCGGGCTCGACGTGCCTGCTGCGCCTGCTGCGCGCAATCCCTTCCCGCATGCCCACTTGATCCTCCCGCCGGTCGGTCAGGTGTCGCAACGATCACTAGAACCCGTCTGGGGAGGCAGCCCACGGTGGGGAGGCAGCCCCACCGTGTAGGGAATCTCCCCATCATGTAGGGAATCCCCCATCGTGTAGGGACACAAAACCTACACATCGGCGGAATAAAGCCGTTTTTGCTCCTTACACTGTGGGAAGTTCCCTACATGGTGGGCAAATCCCTACACTGTGGGCAAATCCCTACACGGTGGGGAGGAAGGGAGGAGGAAAGCCCAAAGGAAGACCCAAAGGAGGGCCCAGACGGGTGCAGGACAGTCACACCGGAAAATCAGCGGAACAGGCTGATGCCGCGTCGGGCGGCGCAGTAGGCGTTGCCGAGCCACGTATGGCGCGAGTTCGGCCAAACGGCACCGAGGCGTGGCGCGTTCTGGCTCATCCAGATGCTCGGCACGCGGCCGTCCGCCGAGCGCGAGCCCAGCAGATTGAAGCCGTTCTTGACCATCAGCCATTCCGGATGCTGGGTGGCGATGGCGAGCCCCTCCTCGAGCGTGAGCGGCAGGCGGTCGTCGGAATCCAGCAGTTTGCGGGCCACATCCGGCTCGCGGTTGATGTAGCACGTGCCGGTATGCGGGTCGACTACCAGATAGAACGGGCCTTCGGGCGGGGTGAAGCCACTGACGGGCAGGAAGCTGGCGATGTCGCGCGGGGGCATCGTGGTGAAGCCGGCCATGCGGTTAATGGAGGTTCGGGCGATCAGCGATTCGGGCGAAACCAGCTCGCGCGTAGGCACCAGGAGAATGTTCGAGCCCAAGTCGGAATGCTCAAGCGCGCCGATCAGCGGACGGGCCAGCGCGCGGAATGCGGCGGCGGACATGTCCGCCACATCCGGGTAGCCAAGGGCCACGATGCGGTCAAGCTGTTTCTGCGCTTCTACTGATGCGATAGACATGCCTCCAGCCTAGCAACGTGGCGTAACAGTTTCGGGACCGTCACTTGTATCTGATTATCGTGAGGCACAAGTGCGGCAGCGCCATGGCATGCCGCCATTGCCCACCGCAGCCCCTCATCGCCCGTCATCATATGGGAAACGCAGCGCCTTGGGCAGCCGGTCTCCGTACAATTATCTCCATCTGCGCGCGGCCGTCGTGCATGACCAAGCACAGAGGTAATAGCACACGTTTCCTTAATCGAACTCAAGCGAGAAGCAGAAGGTATCATGTCCGAGAAATTGAAGGTCGGCATTCTTGGCGCCACCGGTATGGTGGGCCAGCGATTCGTCACGTTGCTGGAAAACCACCCGTGGTTCGAGGTGGTCACCCTCGCCGCTTCCGCGCATAGCGCCGGCAAGACGTACGAGGAGGCCGTGGGCGACCGGTGGAAGATGGAAACGCCGATGCCCGAATACGCCAAGCACATGGTGGTCGTGGACGGCGACGACGCCGAGAAGGTGGCCGCCGACGTGGACTTCATGTTCTCCGCCGTAAACATGCCGAAGGAGCAGATCCGCGCCATCGAGGAGCGGTACGCGAAGACCGAGACGCCGGTGGTGTCGAACAACAGCGCGCACCGCTGGACGCCGGACGTGCCGATGGTGGTGCCGGAGATCAACCCGGAGCACTTCGCGGTGATCGAGCATCAGCGTCGTCGCCTGGGCACCACGCGCGGATTCATCGCCGTCAAGCCGAACTGCTCGATTCAGGCGTACACGCCGGCGCTGGCCGCGTGGAAGGAATTCGAGCCGCACGAGGTGGTGGTGAGCACGTACCAGGCCATCTCCGGCGCGGGCAAGACGTTCAAGGACTGGCCCGAGATGGTGGGCAACATCATCCCGTTCATCTCCGGCGAGGAGGCCAAGAGCGAGAAGGAGCCGCTCAAGGTGTTCGGCCACGTGGACGCCGAGCGCGGCGAAATCGTGCCGTTCGATGGCCCGCTGAAGATCACCTCGCAGTGCATCCGCGTGCCCGTGCTCAACGGCCATACCGCCACCGTATTCCTGAACTTCGGCAAGAAAGCCACCAAGGAAGAGCTCATCGACCGACTGGTGAACTACACGTCCGAGGCCGCTCGTCTCGGCCTGCCGCACGCTCCGAAGCACTTCATCCAGTACCTGACCGAAGACGACCGTCCGCAGGTCAAGCTGGACGTGGACTACGAGGGCGGCATGGGCGTCTCGATCGGCCGCCTGCGCGAGGACTCCATCTTCGACTGGAAGTTCGTGGGGCTCGCCCACAACACTCTGCGCGGTGCCGCGGGCGGTGCACTCGAATGCGCCGAAATGCTCAAGGCCCTGGGCTACATCACCAAGAAGTAGCCAAGCGGCGGCCACAGCAGCCGTCATCTCACCATTACCCCGGTAAACGTACGCTGAGCAGAAGCCAGCGTACGTTTACCGAGCCCCATCCGCACCCCGCCTCTGCAAAGGTGTTGCGACTCCTGATTGTCTCGGACGGAAAGCATCATTATTGCTCAGGCCGGAAATCATCAACGCCTAATCACCATGCGAAGTCATGTAGTGACGCCCCTGCACTGACTAATGTGAATACAACTGTCTTGTTGCTCCATATGTCAACGTCGCATGCAGACGCGACGCCATTGACGGTACAAGTGGAACAATCGAGGGGCGAATCCTCGCACTCGTCATAATGAATCTGTTTGCCAACAACTTCTTCTGCAGCCTGCGAGCGCCTCTTGTTCTTCACAACTCCGGATCTTGGGTTAGCCACATATGTTCCGCGAGCAGCAAGCTCTTCCATGCTTTCTATTACTCCAACCGCAGCTTCCTGAGACGGATATTTGGTCACAGTCAAGCTCGCCACCGCACCATCCTTGCACGTAATCATGGTGCGAGACGACCAATCATATGGGGCACCTCTGGCTGCAAGGTCCTCCCACTTCGTCTGCGATTCGATTTGCCCCTTTTCTTGGCGCAGCACCGTCTGCAGAATAAGCGCCTTGCTTTCTGTACCATCAAGCGCAGTCGGCAGTTCGGCTACATCCATCGGGGCGACGCCTTCGGCCGGCCCACACCCCCAACAAAAACTCATAACGACAAGCATCAACGTACAACAGCTCACAATACGGCGTCGCGTAAACTTGTGATTAACCAGCATATACATACAACCTCGTATTAGTGTCAATCATGTACCTTGTAGCATAATGCTGACGCAGCAAAGCATATGTATCCTGAATTAAGGAATGCTTGACGATGAATATCAATGCAATAGAAGCGCCAATCCCCGATATCTATGGTTAAGGGACTCTGAAGATTTAGAGAACTTGTTCCGTGGGGCTGGCCCACAACACGCTGCGTGGCACCGCGGGCGATGCACTCGAATGCGCCGAAATGCTCAAGGCCCTGGGCTACATCACGAAGAAGTAGCCAAAAAGGGGACCAGAGGAGGCCACAGCAGCCGTCATCTCACCATTATCTCGGTAAACGTATGCTGGGCAGACAGCAGCGTACGGTCACCGAGACGCATCCGCGCCGTACCCCTACAAATGTGTTGCGGGGACTCTCACGGCGCATAAGGCTGTAGAACGGTCGGCGCCAGTCAGGCAACACGCAAGTCTGCCCGACTACTGAGTCCTTTCGTGGAAGAGTGGCGGGCTATCTGCGTTCAATGAGGTAGATTCGCTGCATTCCGGACAGCTATCTACGTTCAGTGAGGTACCAAATACGTGAAACCCCGAGTACAAACGTTGCGATATCGGCGTTCATACTCGGGGTTTCGTGGTTGGGATACCTCACTCAAGGCAGATAGCTTTCCGCAAAGAGTCAAATGTACCTCATTGAACGCAGATACCTCTCTGAGAAGCCGCCGCAAAAGCCGAAATCAACTACATTGAACGCGGAAAGCCCTCTAATGGAGGGCTTTCTCGCTTAGCAGGGGCTGATTTCCACTTTCCGGAAGATCTATCTGCGTTACGAGGGGCTGCGTTCGGAAGATACAACCTGTTTTCGGCTCATTCCGACCGTCATTCCGCCATTATGAATGGCCTCTACTCTCGGGGCCAGCCCCTCGTAACGCAGATAGGTGTTCCGAGCCGCTGAAATCAGCCCCTCGTAACGCAGAATGCCCTCCACAGGGAGGGCATTCTCGTCTTTTTCTCAAATATCGATGGAGACCGGCATCGATTGAGACATCAATTCAGACCGGCACCCGACTTAGGCGCTCATGAGCTGAATCCGGCTGGGCTCAGAGCCGCTTCCGACCGTTGGACCGCTGCGAAGCAGACAAACAGGTGGACACAGCACGGCCCAGCGTCTGAGGCTCAGCACCCTGTGACGCTTGGCCCGCTGGACTCGGCCGCCACCGCAACAGTCGCCCCCGCAACAGCAGCCACAGCAGCCACAGCCGCTGCAGCCGTGTTACCGGCCGCACTCAGCGACCCGTACCGCCGTAGACCACGGCTTCGATCTGCTTGGCGTCCAGACCGTAGGCGGTGTGCAGTGCCTTGACGGCTTCGTTGAGCTGGTCGAGCGGCACCAGAGCGGCAATACGGATCTCTGAGGTGGAGATCATCAGCACGTTGATGCCCTTGTCGCTCAGCGCGCGGAAGAACTTGGCGGCCAGACCGGAGTGGGTCTTCATGCCGACGCCCACCACGGCCACCTTGCCGACGTTGGTGTTGATGTCGAAGGAGTGATAGCCGAGGTCGTCCTGCTTGTCGATCAGCGTGTTCTCCACCTGCTTGACCGACGCCTCGGGAACGGTGAAGGAGATGTCGGCGGTGCCCACGGACGCGCCGGCCTGCACGATCATGTCCACGTTCACGCCCGCGGTGGCGAGCTCGGTGAACACCTTGGCGGCCATGCCCGGTTCGTTCGGCACGCCGCGCACGGTGGCCAGCGCTTCGGAACGGTCGTGGGCGATGCCGGAGATCACCGGGGCCTCAGGACCGAGATCGGGGAACAGGTCGCCCATGGATTTTGCTTCTTCTTCAGTCATGTCTATTGCCTTGTCTTGGTTGAGTTTACGTGTGTTGCGATGAATGTGTGCCGGCGCGCGACCGGCCGACGGTCAGTCGACGGTCAGTCGAGGTTGGGCAGCGTGCGCGGGTCCACTCCCTCGGGCACCACCAGCGTGCCCGGACGATGCGAGAAGGAGGAGCGCACATGCAACGGCATCTTGAAACGCTGGGCGTATTCCACGCAGCGCAGCGCCAGCACCTTGGAGCCACAGGAGGCCATCTCGAGGATGGATTCGTAGTCGATCGCCGGAATGCGACGGGCGGCGGGCACGATGCGCGGGTCTGCGGTGAAGATGCCGTCCACGTCGGTGTAGATCTCGCAGATGTCCGCGCCGAGGGCCACAGCGAGCGCCACGGCGGAGGTGTCGGAGCCGCCGCGGCCGAGCGTGGTGGCGTCGCCCTTGGCGTTGATGCCCTGGAAGCCGGCCACAATCGCGATATCGCCAAGCGCGAGCGCGTTCTTCACGCGATCCGGCTTGACGGACTTGATGTGGGCCGCGCCATAGCGGGCGTCGGTGAAGAAGCCTGCCTGCTGTCCTGTGAACGAGTGGGCGCGGCTGCCTTCGGCGTGGATGGCCATGGCGAGCAGGCTCATGGAGATGCGTTCGCCGGCGGTCATGAGCATGTCCATCTCGCGCTCGGGCGGGTTGGAGTCGATGCTCAGGGCCTGGTCGATGAGGTCGTCGGTGGTGTCGCCCATGGCGGAGACCACCACGGCCACCCTGTTGCCCTTCTTTTCCGTTTCAACAACGCGCTTGGCCACGCGCTTGATTGAATCGGTATCGGCGACCGACGAGCCGCCGTACTTCTGCACGATGAGAGCCACTGCTGTCCTTCGTTCTTCTCTTGGGTTTGGGTCGAGCGGTCAGGCGTCCGATGCAAGGCGTCCGCCCCGGGCCGGTACGGTACTCGCGGCACGCGCTGTGTGTGCTGCCACATGTGCCCGATGCGCTGCGCGCGCTGGCTGCGCACGTTCGAACAGCAACACGCGCTGCGGTCGACGTGGACGTGCCGGCGTCGCCATCCTTCACCCTGTTGTTTTGCGCTTCATTCTACGTAAGCGGCACGATTATAAGGATTATGCACTGCGCAATATGGTCATCCACCCATCATGCGGACGTCTGTCAGAACCGGCACCAGACCGGATATTGAAGCAGTGTATTGAAGCAGTCCGCAGACAATGGCTTCCGACAATGGCTTCATTGACTGGCGGAAGCCAACGTTGACTGTAGGAAATCCAACGGATTTCGCCGGAAAACCAAGCCAACGCACACCGCAACTTATACGTCGATGCGTCGTCCACAGACAACACCCAACAAGCGCCCGACAAGCGCCCGCCGCCCCGAATGAAGCCGCTACGCAGGCCAGTCGCGCAAACTGCATGAATACTCTGTGAACATACAAAGCACCCCGCGGGTCCTCCTTCATTCTCACGTTCGCTCGTTCTACAGTGGAATTGCGTTGTGGTGGTGGCAATCGACGCAGCACAGAACTTAGCGACCGGTTACGCACCGAAGCAGCTAAGCGTCAATGACAGGGAGGTCATGATGGCCGGAAAGAAAAACAATTCGTGGAACTACTGGCAGATGAACTACCGGGGCAGGTTCCGCCGCACGAAGAAAATGATCCCCTTCATCATCGTGCTCTGCGTACTGCTGCTCATCCTTGGTGTGCTTGCGGATGATCTCGGACAGGCTCTGGTCTGGATCGTCCTCCTCGCTGTCGTCGGCGTGGCGCAGTACTTCTACACCAAGAAGAAGGCCGACGAAGAAGAGGCGCAGGAGCAGGCCGCGCAGAACGCAACAACTCAGGCGGCACCGGGTGCGCCCGGCTACGCTCCGCAAGGCGCCCCGGCACCGCAGGGCTACGCCCCTGCAGGATATCCGACGGCGACCGCAGCGCCCAACGCCGCACCAGCCACCCCGGGCTACGCGTCAGCACCAAACTATAGCGCACCAGCTTCCGCCGCACCTCAGGCTCCGTTTGCACCGGGCGCAGCCCCGCAGGCACCCATTCCCTCACCTGAGGCCCAGAACGCACCGGCAAGCTCCACGGTTTCGTCAACGCCCACGGCGCCAGCATCGTCGCCGGCATCGAACGCTGCCGCCGCTCCGCAACAAGGCGGCCCCAACCCTTTTGAGCAGGAGACCGGCTCGCTGCAGATGCAGATGGCGTACCTTGCCGCGTCTCTTCCCAATCAGGACGCCATCAGCAACGGCACCATCCAGACCGTATACGTGCATGCCGCCGTGCAGAACGGCGCCCCCACGTGGGACTGCTTCTTCCGCTCCGGCAATGCACTGGTGGCGTCCGGCGACCTGCTGAAGAACACGCCCGCCGAGGCACGCAGCCAGTTCTTCGACTCGGGTCGCGCGTTGGTGAGCCAGTATCTTCAGGCATGCGCCAAGTACGGCGTGGATGCACCGACCGAGCTGCGCATCACCTACGACCCGCGCACCCACAGCCTGCACACCGACGTGAACTATCAGCCGCTGACCGGCACGGGCGATCAGGATCCGTTCATGGTCTGGGCGTCTAGCGTGTACGCCTCGTTCTCCGGGGCCAACAGCTGATCTGCGTCCGCTTATTGTTGCGTAAAGCCCTCACAAAGCCCTCGCTGCGCCGCCCGCCAGCGGGGGCTTTTCGCAATGAAGAGCAGTAAGGTACGGCTGGGGCACCGCGCCCGCGACGCATCTCCATTCGGACTGGATATGGTCGCAATCATGGTCATCGCGCTCTCCGATTATGCGCCACGCTGGTACAGTATGGGCGATTATGCGCTGACGTGGCACGAGGGATTGTCCCGCAAGCGCAGAATCGTCTCTTTTGCACTTGCGTGGCGCGCGAACGCGCCGACAGCGGCAGGGCAGAGACACGCAAAACCGCGGAAATCCGCCATTGTGAGAAATTGTGAATATGAGGCGTGTGCCCCACAAACGCAAAACAGGCGATATTGCACTTGCGTGGCGCACAACAGGCACCCGCACCACGCCCGGTTGGCCGGCATTTTCAGTTTGGCGCACCGCACTCAATCTGTTGAATATTTTTGACATACATGACAATTATTTTCAATAACTTGTCTTTCTATTGAACATCTTTGACATATATGCAACAATAATTCAATAGCACATACCAATCCACCAGAGGAAAGACCTCATGCTGATACACCGAGACAGATATCTCAACGATCTCATCGCACGCATGGGCAATGGTCTGGTCAAGGTGATCACCGGGGCGAGACGCTGCGGAAAATCCTTCCTGCTGTTCACTCTGTTCGAGGATTATTTGCACGGCAAGGGCGTGGACGACGACCACATCATCGAAGCCGTGCTTGACGACATGGCGTATTCGGACCTGCGCGACCCGGAACGGCTGTACGCATACATAACGTCGCGTATCACAGCTCGCGACGAACAGTATTACGTGCTGCTGGACGAGGTGCAGTACGCAATATCCGACACGGAGATGCACGGCGATGAGCCTCCGCAACTATACGAGGTGCTCAACGGACTGCTGCGCATGCGTAACGTTGACGTATATGTGACAGGCAGCAATTCGAAGATGCTTTCCACCGACGTGAAGACCCAGTTCCGCGGCCGCGGAGACGAGGTGCGCGTCCGCCCCCCCTGTCGTTCGCGGAATTCATGCAGGCATACGATGGAGACGTCCAGCATGGCTGGGCCGAATACGTGGTGTTCGGCGGCATGCCACTCACCCTGTCCATGCGGACCGACGAGCAGAAATCACGGTACTTGGAGAACTTGTTCTCGGAAACCTATCTCAAAGACATCGTCGCACGGAACAGACTCCGTAAATCGCAGGAGCTAGACGATCTGGTGAACGTCCTGGCCTCTTCGATCGGCGCGTTGAGCAATCCGTCCAAGATCAAGGCGACGTTCAGCAGCGTACTTCACTCCCCAATCAGCGTGAACACGATCACGCAGTACCTCGGCTATCTCGAGGACGCCTTCGTCATCAAGGAGGCATGCCGCTACAACGTCAAGGGACGTCGGTACATCGGCAGTCCGAAAAAGTACTATTTCGAGGACGTGGGATTGCGCAACGCGCGTCTGGGATTCCGCCAAGTCGAACAGACGCACATCATGGAGAACATCGTATACAACGAGTTGCGTATGCGCGGGTTCAACGTCGACGTGGGCGTGGTCGAACAACGCGGATACCGCGACGGCATGCCTTTCCGCAGACAGCTGGAAATCGATTTCGTCGCCAACCTCGGCAGCCAGCGATACTACATCCAATCAGCGTACCAACTGCCCGACATGGAGAAGACCGCGCAGGAAAAGGCCTCGTTGCTCGACGTCGACGACAGCTTCCAGAAGATCGTGCTGGTGCGCGATATCATCAAGCCCACACGAGACGACCACGGCATCCTCACCATGAGCGTCTACGACTTCCTGCTCGAGCCGAACATCCTGCAGGCGTAAGCACTCAACCACGATTAACCGGGAGCAGACTGGCCCGGTAGCCAGCGCAAAACAAGGAGTCAGACTGGCGTAAAACATGGCAATGTTCGTGCCCCGCAATTGCAAAAACGCGCTTTCTGCAGTTGTGTGGCACGCGGATGCGCCAGCGTGACACAACCACGAACAGCAAAACCGCGGAAATCCGCCATTCTCAGATTCCACGCCATTGTGGGCACGAAACAGACTGTGCCCCGCAAGTGCAAAACAGGCGAAATTGCAGTTGCGGGGCACACGACAGGCATCCACGACACACTAAGCATGCCCTCAGCGAAGCGACATGGCCATTACGCGCCCGTCTGGCTTCACTCAGCATCACGCAGCGAAGCCAGCCGGGCAACCACTGGCCAAACTACTTCACTGAGAACGCCCAGCGACGCCAAACGGCCACAATATGCCCAAACAGCTTCACTGAGAACGCTGTCAGTGAAGTCGCCATGACATCAACTGGCCAAATGACTTCGCTCAGCCAACTCAGTAAAGCCAAACGGCCACCACATGCCCAACCGACTTCACCAAGCCACCCGAGCGACGCCACCCGGCCACCACCCGGCCAGTCGACTTCGCCAAACAAACCCGGCGGCACCACACAAAGACGATTGGAAAGCAATCGGGTAGGCGCCTACGTCAGCCAACACCCAAACCATGCAAATCAACGAGTGGGCCTTATGTAAATCGACGAGTATACTTTATGTAAATCAACGAGTAGAACATATGCAAATCGACGAACATTTGTCCGATATGTTCGAGAATTCGGCAAACCCAAGAAGAGGGAAAGAACATAGCCCTATGATTCCACGCGAACTAACCGCCAAACTCCAATCCCTGGCAGAACTATTCCCCGCAGTCACCCTGACTGGACCAAGGCAAAGCGGCAAATCCACCCTCGTCCGGGCGACATTCCCGAACTACCGATACGTCTCACTTGAGGATGAGGACATGCGCGAAGCGGCGTTGGACGACCCACGCGCCTTCCTCGCCAGATACGACAACCACGTTATTTTGGATGAGGTGCAACGCACGCCTGCGCTGTTCTCCTATCTGCAAGGCGTCATCGACCAGCACAACGTCCCCGGTCAATACATCTTGTCCGGCTCGCAGAACTTCCTGCTCATGAACCGCATCTCCCAATCACTGGCAGGGCGCGTCGCCGTACTTCATCTGCTGCCGTTGTCGTATTCGGAGCTCGCCGCCGCCCATCGCGAGCCGAACACCATCGACGATTTCCTGTTCGAAGGCTGTTATCCGCGCCCAGTGACCCTAGGCATCGACCCAGCAGACTTCTTCCCCAGCTACATCAAGACCTATATTGACCGTGACGTACGGGCCGAACTTGGCATCAAAAAGATCACCGAGTTCAATACGTTCCTTACGCTATGCGCCACCCGCGTAGGAGAAGTGCTCAACATAACAAGCCTCGCCAACGATTGCGGCATCAGCACTGACACCGCCCGCGACTGGCTCTCCGTTCTGGAGACAAGCTTTATCACGCTGCGACTGCACCCATACCACAAGAACTATGGGAAACGACTCATCAAAGCGTCAAAACTCTACTTCTACGACACTGGGCTCGCAGCCAATCTGCTCGGCATCGAATCCGCCGACCAGCTGTTCACCAGCCAGAACCGCGGGAATCTGTACGAGAATGCCATCGTGGTGGAAATCATCAAACGATATCAAGCAATCGGGCGCGAGCCGAAACTGTTTTACTGGCGAGACAGCAACCAGAAGGAGATCGATCTCATCATCGAACGAGGCGGCCAGCCGCAATACGCCATCGAAGTGAAGTCCTCGTCCACATACCGGCCGAAGTCCTTCGAGAATCTCGAGGATCTGGCGCCGCTGATGGGCGTCGACCCACAGCACCGCTTCATCGTCTACGGCGGCAGCGAAGCCATCGACACACGTCATGGACACGTCATCGGCATCAACGACGTGGGCAGACTTGTCCAGTAAGGTTCGGCGAAGCAGGCTTCGCTGCTGCTGACTTGAGCATCACGCCTTCACACTTTCGTCCACAATGACACAAGTTTTTATGCTATACCAACGCTATAGCAGAAGAATCGCAGCAAAAAGCAGAAAAATAACATGATTTTACGATTGCATATCGAAAACTGATGCATCTCCATCGACATTCACACAAATAATT
>NZ_JFAG01000019.1:0-1458 GCF_006408915.1 Bifidobacterium sp. UTCIF-1 | reverse complement strand
GAGTCTTCGCCAGTTTGTGTGGTGGGGTGTTGTGCCTCGGCGTCTTCGCCGGGGCTTTTTCGTGTGTGGGATACGAAAGGGGCGTTCTCCTGTATGGTTTGTTTCCGCCAAGAAAGTAGAACCGGAACAAGGGAACGCCTGTGCCAACCATATCAGCCGGCGCGCTCAAGCGCATGCTGCACCTGCCCGCCAACGTCGTGGTCTCCACGCCCCGTGTCGAGGACGACCCGCGTGACGGGACCGTCGTCATCGTGCCGGTGCGCCCGTACGCGCATGATATGGACCGGTGCGCGAGGTGCGGCAGGCACGGCCGGCCGTACGACCGGCTGGGCGTGCGGCGTTGGCGCCACCTCGACCTCGGGTGCGCGCGCCTGCTGTTGGAGTACGCGCCCCGGCGCGTCATGTGCCGCGAGCACGGGGTCACGGTCACGATGGCGCCGTGGGCGCGCAGGAAGAGCGCGTACACGCGCGACTTCGAGCAGCAGGTCGCCTGGCTGAGCGTGCACGCGCCCAGAAGCGCCGTGTCGGCGCTGATGCGCATCGACTGGAAGAGCGTGGGCCCCGTGTGCAAGAGGGTCGCCGACGACCTGCGGGCCGAACAGGGGGCGGGCCTGTTCGACGGGCTGCGTTCCATCGGCGTGGACGAGACCAGCTACCGCAAGGGCCACAAGTACATGACCGTGGTCATCGACCACGACCGCGGACGCGTGGTCTGGATGCACCCGGGCCATGGCGAGAAGGTGTTCGACCTGTTCTTCGAGACGCTCACCGAGGAGCAGCGCGCCTCCATCCAGGTGATCACCGGCGACGGGGCCAGATGGATCGACGAGTGCGCGTTCCGCTGGTGCCCGCAGGCCGAACGCATCCTCGACGGGTTCCACATCGTGTCCTGGGCGACCGACGCGCTCGACAAGGTCCGCACCGCCGCATGGCGCGAGGCCAGAAAGGCCGGCACGGCCCGGAAAGGCGCCAAGGACCCGATCAAGGGTGCCAGATGGGCGCTGCTGAAGAACGAGGGCGACCTGACCGCCGGCCAGAAGGCGCAACTGGAATGCGTCGCCAACACCAACGAGACCCTCTGGGAGGCGTACAAGCTCAAGGAACGCCTCAGGATGATCCTCAAGCAGACGGCGGACGAGGCCGCGCCCCTGCTGCGCCAATGGGCCGCGGACGCGTTCCTGTCCGGCATCCCGGGATTCGTCCCTCTCGGAGAGAAGATCGCCCGACGCCACTTCGACATCCTCACAACCATCCGTTCCGGACTGTCCAACGCCAGGCTCGAGGCCATCAACAACAAGATCAAGACCACCATCAAAATCGGCTACGGCTACCGCAACCTCGACAACCTCATCAGCCTCGTCATGCTCAAATGCGGAGGACTCGACCTCCAACTCCCCGGACGCCAATAACCAGAAGGCCGGACCAGTGCTCCACACCCACACAAACACCCGAAGAGCC
>NZ_JFAG01000018.1:0-72097 GCF_006408915.1 Bifidobacterium sp. UTCIF-1 | reverse complement strand
ATCTTTGGAATGAGGTCAGCTGAGACCGGCGACACGGCCCAGCGCAATGGCGCACGACAGTACGAACGCTTCACGCGGATCGGTGGCATCCCAGCCGGTGGACTCCGCTGCGCGCTTCAAGCGGTAGCGAATCGTATTCGGATGCACATTCAGCTCCTTGGCCGTCGTCTCCAGTGACCCGCCATATTTGAGGAACGTCGATACCGTCACCATCGTCGAGTTATCGGTACTCGCGTTGGCCAGACTGCCGTACACGGCCTCTACTAATACCTTGCGCGCATCCTGATCACCGATAAGCGCACGTTCCGGCAGCGCATCGTCGTTGCGCAACGGACGTGGCAGCTGATGCACGGCAGCCGCCAACGCTGGCGCAGCCTTCAGACAATACAGCGATGAGCGTATCGAGCGCATGGCGCCGGAAGTGCCGCGTAGCTGAGGTCCCAATGCCAAAGGGCGAGCATCGTCATATGCGGAGGCGACCGTATTGCAGATAAGCTCCGGAGTGGCCGCTCCAACCGGGGTAATGAGCGCGACGACTACCGTTCTGTCCTGTGCCTCGTTCTTATCATGATCTGCGGTGCCGAGCGTATCGTCACCGTCGTCGGCAATGCTCTGTGCAAGATCTGCTTCATCATTGATTGACAGCACGCCAAGGGTATGGGTCGCCGTGAGACAGTTGCCGCCGAAATCGGACACGATTTTTTCTATGGACGCGCGCGTCCGTGCCGCGGAGCGTGCCGGATACCCGGCAATGGCATAGCACGGAAAACCGCCTTCGTACCCGAGCACATTGAACAGCGACGTTACCCGCTGGTCGGCGAGCTCGTCGAACAGGCATTCAAACAGCACAACCCGAATGCGATCCACTGCCGTACCATCAGTGTCATTGGATACATCAGCAGATAATAGATCGAGGAAATTCGAAGGCATAGCTAACAGTCTAATATCTTGTCCTCGTATTCGGGGTTACGCCAGCCGTGGTCTATCTTGTATGTTGCCGTGAAGCAGACAGCGGATCTGTCTGTAGGCAACGTGCAAGCCGACAGGCGAGCCAGCAGGATGCCGCGCTCAATTATTAGTGACGCAAAGCCGTCAGATTTCTCTTGCAGCCGGTTGAACTGGGTGAAGGGGAGCCGTTCAGTGCTGGAGGCGCTGGCGTTCGCTCCGCGACTCACGCCAATAAGAAAGGACCACGAAGCCGAACACAAACGCCACCGGCAGCATATGCCTCTCGAAGTTGTTGGCTGGCGCGGTGATCATCACGCCCATCAGCAGCAGCAACGGAATATGCGTCATCAACGTGAGCCAACGCCGGCGAATCACCTCGGCTGCGCCGAACAGCAGCGTCAGCACCACATAGAAATTGCCGTGCGTGAACCAGCCCAATACCGGTATCGAGCCCCAGGCCGTGGCGAATCCGGCCACCTTCTCACGCCAATCATGATGGTACGACTTGATCCACGTGGAATGCTTCTGCACATAATCGCTGTTGATGTAATACCCCATGGATACGTATGGCTGATCGGTGACGTTGAAGTAGCCGAAGCATTTGGCCAACAGCGCATCAAGTGCGATGACAGGGTTGTCCATGACTATATCGAGCCAGGCTTTGTTGAACTTCTCCATGTCTTCAGGTGTGACCGTACGCCATTTGTAGCTGACTTTCTTGGCTTGAATGCCGGACGATTTCACCGGGTCGGCATCCTGCTGGAAGTACGCGTCCGCCATCTGGTCCTGATTGAACACCGGAGACAGGTTCTTGGCGGCGTCCGCCGAAATGCCGTCGGGATTACGCTGCGCCACGCGGGCGATCATCTGCAGCTGCACGCCTCGGCTTTCGATGGGGTCGCCTCCAATGATGACATGCGATTGGATGGCGAGGACGATGCCGCCATGAATCAGCACAGTGGGGATGAGCAACGCCGCTACATACGTGCTCCAGCGGCGGCGGTCGGCGATAAGGGCCAGTACGAATTGCAGGGCGATGATATACCACGCGTATTTGGCGGAAATCAGCATCACGCAGCTGGACAGTATCAATGCGATAAGGCTATGGCGGGGCAGCCGGATCGGGGCAGACGGCGAGTGCGCTGGTGCCACGTGCGATTCGTCGGCGCTGTTGTTGTCTTTGGTGTCGCTGATGGCTTCGTCGGCGTTGCCGGCTGCGGCGCTAACACTGGTCTTCGCAATGCTGTGTAGTCTGCCGCCGCGGCGCCGTCCTGCAGGACGCCAGGTCTGCGCCAGCTCATACCAGACGCCAAACCACCAGACGAATGCGAATGCGAACAATGGGGACTTGGTCAGCGAGATGGTCGAGAACACGGCTAACGGGCAGACCATGAAGAACAGTAGTATCAGCACACGGGCCAATCCACCTGCGTATTGGGGAGTTGTGGATGGTGTTATGGATGGAGTTTCGGATGGCTGTGGGCCTTCGTCCGGGCCTTCGTCTGTGCTCTCATCGAGGTCCTCATTCGTGGCCGAGGAGCGGGCGTCGGTTCGCATCCACGGACGATTCAGGAACCGGTGGGCGGTGGAAGCGCAGCAGAACACGGCGAACAGCATCTGCAATGCCGCGAGCACCACGATGCCTGCGTCATTCGAACCGGTGACATAGCGTGAGAATGCGGCCGTGGCGCCGTATATGAGGGTCAGCGCGATATTGTGCTGGTCAGTGAGGTACGTGGGGTCGGACGGCCACATGTAGTGCGCGGTGGGGTAGATGTCCATCGGGACGAACGAGAAGAAGCCGATATATGGCTGTTTCAACCCGGTCCATTGATTCCAGGCCCAACTGAATTCGCGGATCTGCGAGCGGATGTCGGCGCCGAACGCGGCCAGCAGGGTGGTGGGCACCCATAACCATCCGATGAAGAACACCAGAGCGAGCTTCCAGAACCGGTTCGTGCCCCGCACAATCCACCGGTCCAGAACCGCCATCGCATACATGATGGCGCGGCCTGCGACCGGCAGTATGGCGCGTATCCGCGAGGCATGGGCCGTGGCAGATTCAGTAGAGCCATTCGCGTCGGATCGGCGGTCGCCGGGGTTCGTGCTGGTTGGGATTGTGCTGTCAGTGGCGTCATGGGCGGGAACCGCATTATCGGCGACTGCGCTGGTGACTTCGCGGCCGCTGAATAGACCGCACACGGTGCGCTGGACGCGGCAGAGCCATTGATGCAGCGGCTTGGGCAGCATATGGCCCAGGGCAGCAAAGCGCACCAGCGCCACGACGATGCCGAGATACACGATGAACGAGCCCGCGAAAATGGCAGTATTGGTCCAATTCCAATGCGCGATGGTGCCGTTGTCGAAATCCCAATACAGCGGTCCTACAGCAGTGCACAGCGCCAGCCACAGGCATGCCGATACGGCCAATGTCCAACGCGCGGCGGAACCGATGCGTGCGAGTCGTGGATGGGCAGGGCCTGTCGTGTCTGGCTGTAGGGATACTGGTCGGGTCATGGTTGCAATGGTAGCCGGTAATGCCAACGGATGGGGATAGGTTGTGAGCCTGCTCACCTGTGAGCGTTCACACGTCGCCAAGAGTCGTTTTTCCTTGGAAATACGCCGATTTCAGGCAGTGTATCGCTCGTTTTCAGGCGAAGAATACGGTAACGTGTTGCCCATGATACATACACTGTCTATTGCACAACCTCGGTTGCCTCGAACCGAGGCGGTGGCGGATCGGGTCATCAGTGTCGATGAGACCGACTCCACCAACGCGCTTGCCGCGTCAATGATCACTGATGGCTCATTGACGCTGCCCTCGCATACGGCACACGGCCTCGCGGTCGTCGTGGTTGCAGCCGACAGCCAGGTTGCCGGACACGGCCGCAACGGGCATACCTGGATCAGCCAGCCGGGCAGCTGCTCGACGATATCGTATGTGGTGCGAGTGCCGCGTGCGGTCGCACTGGATGAGACCATCAACGGTTGGCTGCAGATGATCGCGGGCCTGGCCACCCTGGATGCGCTGAACGGGATGATCGAGGCGTCGGGGGCCTCGATGATCGATGCCGAACACTTCCTGGAGCTGAAGTGGCCCAACGACGTGTACTGCCACGGTCTGAAGCTTGGCGGACTGCTGTCGCAGGTGGTCATGTTGCCACCGTCCGGCAGCGCGCAGCCTGACTCGCCCGGTCGTGATGACGATGTGGCGTTGGTGATCGGCGTCGGCCTGAATCTGGCGTTGCCGCCTACGCTACTGCCCACATCGCAGTCGACCTCCCTGCAGTTGCATGCCAATGGCCTGCCGCCGTTCACCACGATGCGCGACGCCATCGCCGCGCGCGAGGTGACTGGTTTGCGCGAACGGCTGACGGCGTTCATCGCCGACCCGCAAGGTGCCATTGCGGCCCTGCACGAGGAGATGCGCGCCGTGTGCTGGGCGAGAGGTCGCACCGTGGAAGCCCGCTTCACCGATGGAACCGCGCTCGCCGGCACCGCAGTCGGTTTGGACAATGACGCTTCACTGATTCTGCGCACAGCAGATGGGGTGGAGCATACTGTGCACACTGCGGATGTCGGTGTGCTGTAAGGTGTCACCGGCGTCAATGCTGCACCGGTGATGAAAAGAAACAGAGAGAATGGTTTGGGCCACGGGCGAATTACCCGTGGCCCAAACCATATCAATAGGGCGTGTTGCAGCAAGTCATTGCCGCAGCATCATCAGCGTCCGAGCTTGCTCAGCCCGGCAGCGGCCAGCGCCGCCACGACGGCCTTGACGGCGTCGCCGGCGATGAAGCCCATCGAGGCGAGCGTCACGGCAAGCGCCGGCGCGCCGGTCAGGGCGGACTGCACGGTGATGCCGAACGCATACACCACCACAACGCCTCCGATGATGGCGGCCAGCATGTAGCGGCCTGCGGTCAGTGCGGCGGCACTGAAGGACGACGTATCAGCCTTGCCGCGCAGCAGGGCGATGGCTACGGCACCGGGCAGGAAGCCCAGGATGAAGCCCGCGCTCGGGCCGACCAGAGCCATCGTGGATGCACCGCCGGCGAACACCGGCAGACCGGCGGCGCCGGCCGCGATGTACAGTGCCAGTGCCGATCCGGCCTGCCTCCACGTCAGCATCAGCCCGGCGAGCATCACCACGAATGTCTGCAGTGTGATCGGAACAGGAGTGCCCGGAACCGGAATCTTGCCGGCTGCGGCGGATAGCCAGAGCAGTACGGCGAACAGCACCGGCTTCCACGAGACGGCTGCGATGCGGCGTGCGACGGTGGATGCGGAGGCGGACGGTGCTGCGGTAGGTGTGGTTTGCATGATTGAATCCCCTTTGGTGGTGTGGCGTGGGCAGCCGGTGTATTCGGAGCCTTCCCCAACTATGAAAGCCATCGTACGGTTGTTCGCTTTCGTGCGGTTTCGTATCAAAGTACAAAAAACCGAGCGCTTCTTTGTCGGGCATTGACGAAACCGTTGTTATCGTCAACTGGTGGACACTGTTGGTGCCATAGCCGCAAACGTTGCAATTCCGCGGAAAATCAGTGGCGTATCGTCCGGTTACGTAACCGGAACCTACGCGGCCGTTTGTTGCCGCCCTACAAAACGGGATGATCGCTTTTGTGCGGACGGCGATTGCCGGAACCTGACGGCAAGGGGAAAATCTGTCAATATGACTCAAAGTGTCAACAAACTACTGATCGCGAACCGAGGGGAAATCGCGCTTCGCGTGGTGCGTACGGCGAAGGAGATGGGGATCTCCACGGTGGCCGTGTACGCCGAGCAGGATCGCAACAGCCGATATGTGAGCATGGCGGATGAAGCCTATCTGCTTTCGGGGGATACCTACAAGGACACCTATCTGAACGAGGACCTGCTCATCGACATCCTCCACCGCACTGGGGCGAACGCCGTGCATCCCGGATACGGATTCCTCTCCGAAGTGCCGAGCTTCGCATCCAAAGTCGAAGAGGCAGGGGCGATCTGGGTGGGGCCGCATCACACCGCGCTGGTCGATCTCGGCGACAAGATCACCGCGCGCCGCGTGGCGTTGCGCGCCAAGGTGCCGCCGGTGCCGGGCCTGTCCGAGCCGGTGACCGATGTGCGCACGCTGCTCGATTTCGCGCACACCCACGGCTATCCGATCATGATGAAGCGCACCGATGGCGGCGGCGGCCACGGCATCACCGTGGTCCATGACGACGAGGAGCTGCGGCGCTTCTACATGAACCATGACGCGTTGCAGGGCGGCGATCTCAAGGAATACTTCATCGAAAAGTTCGTGGACAAGGCCCGCCACGTGGAGACCCAGTCCGGACGCGACTCCCACGGCAACTTCACCGTGTACTCCACGCGCGACTGCTCGCTGCAGCGGCGCAACCAGAAACTGGTGGAGGAGGCGCCGGCCCCCTTCCTCAGCGAGGAAACGGTGGCCACACTGGAGGAATACTCCCGCAGGCTGTTCACCACCGTGGGCTATGTGGGTCTGGGCACCTGCGAGTTCATGGTAACGCCCAACGGCAAGGTCTACTTCCTGGAAGTCAATCCCCGACTGCAGGTGGAGCACACGGTCTCCGAAGAGGTCAGCGGCCTCGACCTGGTGCGCGAACAGCTGGTGATCGCCGACGGCGGCGAGCTCACCCGCGCCCCCGAACCGCGCGGCCACAGCTTCGAGCTGCGCATCACCAGCGAGGACCCCGCCACCAACCTGACACCCGGTTCCGGCACGCTCGAGAAGATCCAATGGCCCGCCGGCCCCGGCGTGCGCATCGACACCGGCGTGGAGCAGGGCGACACCATCTCGCCGAAATTCGACTCGATGATGGGCAAGGTGATCGTCACCGCGCAGAACCGCGCCGACGCCGTGGCACGCGTGCGCCGCGTGCTCGATGAGCTGGTGATCGAAGGTGTGCCCACGCCGATCCCCCTGTACAAGGAGATCTTCCGCAACGACGATTTCACCGCCGAGCATGGCCATCCGTTCTCGGTGACCACCAAATGGCTGGAGCGCACGTATCTGAACCGCACGCCCGCTTCCGCCGCTTCCGGCCAGCCGGCGTCGCTGGCCGGCGCCCCGGCTGCCGCCGTGCCGGACAAGTCCAAGTCCGAGACCTTCGTCATCGAGATGAACAACCGCCGCGTCACGCTCACCGTGCCGATGGACATCGTGGAGAACCTCACCGGTTCGGCCCGCGCCCGCAACGCCAAGCGCCCCACGCAGCCGCTGCGCGGCGCCGGACTGCACAACGTCGGCTCTGGAGCTGCGGCCGCCAACGATGGCGCCAAGTCCGGCATCATCGCCTCCCCGATGCAGGCGGTGGTCACGCGCATCAACGTGTCCGAAGGGCAGCAGGTGGCCAAGGGCGACCTGCTGGTGGTGCTCGAATCCATGAAGATGGAGAACTATGTGTACGCTCCGGCCGCAGGCGAGGTGAAGAAGATCTTCGTGAGCCCCGCCGACGGCGTGGAGGCGGGTGACACGTTGGTCACGCTGGACGTGAGCGCCGGCAAGGCCAAGGCCGCTGCGGCTGCGCCGGGGTCTCTCCCTCAGTCGGCTGCGCCGACAGCTCCCTCGTCAGAGGGAGCCGATAAGGCAGCGGATTCCAAGAAGGAGGCCGCCAAATGACCGACATCATGGATTCTCCGGCGGTGAAGGCCGCGCAGGCCGCAGCAATGGCTGCCGGGGCCGGGGCTGCGACCGGCAACGTCGGCGTGGGGGATGCCGCCGCGGCGTCCGTGGCCCAGCCGTCCGGCCACCAGCCGCTGCGCGCCGCCGTGATCAAGGCCGCGGAATTGGCCCGTGCGGCTGAAGAGCGCGCCCGGGACAAGCAGCACGCCAAAGGTAAGAAGACCGCGCGTGAACGCTTGGATTTGCTGTTCGACACCGGCACGTTCGAGGAGATCGGCCGATTCCAGGGCGGCAATATCGCCGGCGGCAACGCAGGGGCCGCCGTCATCACCGGCTTCGGTTTGGTATACGGCCGCAAGGTGGCCGTATACGCACAGGACTTCTCCGTCAAGGGCGGCACCTTGGGCACTGCGGAAGGCCAGAAGATCTGCAGGCTCATGGATATGGCCATCGAGCTCAAAGTGCCGATCGTGGCCATCGTGGATTCCGGCGGCGCGCGCATCCAGGAAGGCGTGGCGGCGTTGAGCCAATACGGCCGCATCTTCCGCAAGACCTGCGAAGCCAGCGGATTCGTGCCGCAGCTGAGCCTGATCCTCGGACCGTGCGCAGGCGGCGCCGTCTACTGCCCTGCACTGACCGACCTCATCATCATGACCCGCGAGAACTCGAACATGTTCGTCACCGGCCCGGACGTGGTCAAGGCAGCCACCGGCGAGACCATCTCGATGGCCGATCTGGGCGGTGGGGAAGTGCATAACAAGGTATCCGGCGTGGCCCACTACCTCGGCGAGGACGAATCCGACGCCATCGACTACGCGCGCACCGTGCTCGCCTACTTGCCGTCCAACTCGGACGGCAAGCCGCCCGTCTACGCCTACGCGGCAACCCGCGCCGAACGCGATACCGCGAACCGGCTGGCCACCATCGTGCCCGCCAACGAACGTCAGCCCTACGACATGCTCGACGTGATCCGCTGCATCGTCGACTACGGCGAGTTCGTGCAGGTGCAGGAGCTCTTCGGCGCCTCGGCGGTGGTCGGATTCGCCTGCATGGAAGGCAGGCCGGTGGGCATCGTGGCGAACCAGCCGAATGTGAGGGCCGGCATCCTCGACGTCGATTCGTCCGAAAAGGTGGCCCGGTTCGTGCGTCTGTGCGATGCCTTCAACCTGCCCGTGGTCACGCTCGTCGATGTGCCCGGATACAAGCCCGGTTCCGATCAGGAGCACGCCGGCATCATCCGCCGTGGCGCCAAGGTGATCTACGCCTACGCCAACGCGCAGGTGCCGCTGGTGACCGTGGTGCTGCGCAAGGCGTTCGGCGGCGCGTACATCGTGATGGGCTCCAAGGCCATCGGCGCGGACCTGAACTTCGCCTGGCCCAGCTCCCAGATAGCGGTACTCGGCGCGGCCGGTGCGGTGAACATCATCCACCGCCATGACCTGGCCAAGGCCAAGGCCTCCGGCCAGGACGTGGAGGCGCTTAGAGCCAAATACATCAAGGACTACGAAACCAGCACGGTCAACGCCAACCTCTCGCTCGAAATCGGGCAGATCGACGCGATGATCGACCCCGAACAGACCCGTGAGGTGATCATCGAATCACTGAACACACTCGCCACCAAGCGCCGCATACGCCATACCACCAAACACCACGGCAACCAGCCGCTGTGACCCCGGCGGTTAGCTTGGCAGACCGAACTACCGAACGTACCCAACAGAACAAATCCATCCAACCAACGCAACAGTCCTACGCAACAATCACAGATAGGAACACCATGACCACCTTCTTCCTCAACCGCCTGGCCTCCGAGCCGCATGCGCTCGCCTTCGCCGGTCAGTCCACCCCGTGGCCGGTCGCGCTCGCCGACCAGACCTCCGATCCCAGCCTCGCCGAGGCGTTGCACAACCATGCCGCAGCCGCCCATCGTCTGCTGGCACCGGTCGCGGCCGACCTGCTCGCCACCACCGGCCGCCCGGTCGACCTGTTCGGCTTCACCCCGAACCCGGCCCGCCTCGGCGCTGCCGCAGACGCCACCGTATCCGTGGAAGGCATCGCGCTGACCCAGCTTGGTGCACTGCTCGACCTTGAACACCTCGGGTACGCTCTTTCCGAAGCCAAGCCGGTTGCCGTTCTGGGACATTCCCAGGGTGTGCTCGCCGTGCACATGAGCCGTGCCATCGAGGAGGCCGGCTCCGTCGAGGCCGCATCGGACGCGCTGAACGAGATCCTGGCGACCGCCGCCCTGATCGGCGCCGCCGGCACGCGTCGCGTCCGCGAACTCGGCCTCAACGCCAAGTACGGCGACGCCACCCCGATGCTTTCGGTCAAAGGCGCGGACAAGGCCCAGGTCGAGACGCTGATCGATCGCGTCCGCGAATCCGGCCGCGCCCGTGGCCCGATTTCCATCGCCGTCACCAATTCCAGCAACCATTACGTACTGTCCGGCTACCCCGAGGACCTGTCCGCATTCGCCCTCGAAACCGAGCGCGAACACAAGCATCAGGCCAAGCTGCGCGAGCAGAAGCTGCGCGGCGGCACCGTGTTCGATCCGACCCTCGAATACCTCGACGTCACCCTGCCGTTCCACTCCCCGCTGATGAACGAGGCGGTCGAGCAGGCCGTGGATTGGGCCGCCTCCTGCGGCTTCGACCAGGACCGCACCCGCGCGCTCGCCGAGGAAGTGCTGGTCAACCACGTGGATTGGAATGCGCGCGTCAAGCACCTGCTGGACGTCGCCGAGGACCCGGCCAAGCTCTGGGTCGTCGATCTGGGGCCGGGCAACACCGTGGGCAAGCTGATCGGCAACGTGGTCGAAGGCACCGGCGTCGGCGTGGTCGAAGCCACCACCCTGGCCGAGCGCGCGGGGCTGTCCACCTTGGACGGCGAACCGGAGCGCACCCAGAACTGGAAGACCTTCGCGCCGCACGTGGTCAGCACGCCGGCCGGCGACAAGCTGGTCACCAAGTTCTCCCGTCTCACCGGCAAGCCGCCGGTGCTGCTGCCGGGCATGACACCCACCACCGTCGACCCTGAAATCGTGGCCGCAGCCGCCAACGCCGGCTACTGGGCCGAACTCGCCGGCGGCGGTCAGGTGACCGCCGAGGTGTTCGACCGCCATGTGGCCGCACTGGAGGAGGAGCTCGAGGAAGGCCGCACCGTCGAATTCAACGCGATGTTCATGGACCGCTACCTGTGGAATCTGCAGTTCGGCTCCTCGCGCATCGTGCCCAAGAAGCGCGCATCCGGCGCTCCGTTCGATGGCGTGGTCGTGTCCGCCGGCATCCCCGAGCTCGACGAAGCCGTGGCGCTGATCAAGTCCCTGCACGCCGACGGCCTGCCGTATGTGAGCTTCAAGCCGGGCACCGTCGACCAGATCCGTCAGGTCGTGCGCATCGCCAAGGCCGTGGCCCCCGCCGTCATAATGATCCAGGTGGAAGGCGGCGAGGCCGGCGGCCACCACAGCTGGGAGGCATTGGACGACCTGCTGTCCGCCACCTACGCCGACGTGCGCGCCTGCGACAACCTCGTGTTGATCGCCGGCGGCGGCATCGGCACCCCCGAACGTGCCGCCGACTACATCTCCGGCCAGTGGTCGCGCGCCTACGGTCTGCCCGACATGCCGGTGGATGGCGTGATGGTCGGCACCGCGGCGATGACCGCCAAGGAGGCCCACACCAGCCCTGAGGTCAAGCAGCTGCTGGTCAAGACCGCCGGCATCCCGGCCGATGCCAAGTCCGACGACGTGTTCGCCCCGCAGGCAGCCCACTGGGTGCCGTCCGGCAAGTCGGTCGGCGGCGTGTCCTCCGGCCTGAGCCACCTGCACGCCGACATCTACGAACTCGAGAACGATTCCGCCGAATGCGGCCGCCTGCTGGTGCGCGTGATGAAGCACCCCGAGGAGCTGGACTCCCGCCGCAAGGAGATCATCGAGGCGCTGAACAAGACCGCCAAGCCTTACTTCGGCGACCTTGCCTCCATGACCTATCTCGAATGGGCGCAGCGTTTCGCCGAACTCGCCTTCCCTTGGGTCGATCCGACCTATGTCGATCGCTTCCAGCACCTGCTGCAGCGCATCGAAGCCCGTGTGGGCGGCACTGATTCCGGCTCATTCGCATCCCGCATCTTCGCAGCCGAGGGGACTTCCGCCGAAGCCGCCGCTGCCGCCGGTCTGCTGACCCGCAGCGACATCGCCGCCGATCCGGCACCGGCGCTGGCCAAGCTCGCCGAAGCGTATCCGCAGGCCGCCGAACTCAAGATCGTGCCCGCAGACGTGGCTTGGTTCCCGGTACTCGTGCGCGAATACCCCAAGCCGATGCCGTTCGTGCCGGTCATCGACCACGATCTGCTGCGCTGGTGGGGACAGGACCAGCTCTGGCAGTCCGAGGACTCCCGGTATTCCGCCGATTCCGTGCGCGCCATCCCCGGACCGATCTCCGTGGGCGGCATCACCACCGTGGACGAGCCGATCGCCGACATCCTCGGCCGGTTCGAGAACGCGGCCATCGACCGTGTGAAGGTGGCCGAAGAGGACGAGGAATCCGAGGAGGCCGGACAGCTGTTCGCCGCATTGGGCGAGGCTTCGGATGCCGAGGACTTCATCCGCAAGTCCCCGAACATCTCCTGGGTCGGCCACATCACCGACAATCCCGCATACGGCACTGCCTTGGGTGATAAGAACTATGAGATCACCGCAGTGGATGCGGCGAACGGCAAGTACGACCTCGACATCCATCTCGACACCTACTGGGACAACGACCCGGACGGCGGCGCCTCCAAGCACGCCGTGCGCGACATCGTCATCCCGCTGGTCGTGGACGGCACCGAACCCGGCCGTGTGCCGGTGGTCGACCGCGAGCGTCTCATCCCGGACGTGTACGCGATGCTCGCCGCAACGGCAGGCATCGGCAACACCGCCATCACCGGCGACAAGCTCGTCGCCATGCCCGAGATTGTGGCGGCTGCGGCTGCGTTGCGGGAAACGGATGGCTCCGTCGCCGGACAGTCCACTGGACTGTCCGACTCCTCGCGCGCTTCGCATATAACGCCCGCTTCGCGTCCGTTTGGCGAAGCGCACGCCACCTACACCCTGTCCGCCAACCTCGGCTTCGACCATGAGGCGGCCACCGGCGCGGCGCTGCCCGCCACGCTGCAGCCCAGCCGCATCGCGCCGGACGCACTGGTCGGCCCGGCATGGCCGGCGATCTACGCGGCGCTCGGTTCCGTGTACGTGGACGGCTACCCGGTGATCGAGGGCCTGCTCAACGCCGTGCACCTCGACCATCTCATCGAACTCGAGGTCGATGAGGAGGAGCTGCTGCGCCATACCGGCGAAACCGTGAACCTCACCTCCTGGGCGGAGGACTACTTCGAATCCGCATCCGGCCGTGTGGTCACCATCCACGTGACCCACACCGCCGCCGACGGCACGCTGCTCGCCCGCGAAACCGAGCGTTTCGCCATCCGAGGCCGCGTCTACTCGGATGCGCTGCCGGCCGACGCGCCCGAATTCGGCGACGCGGCACATGACGAGGTCGAAGCCACTCCCCGCCGCATGCTGCGTCGAGTGAAGGTCACCGCCCCCACGGACATGACCGCGTTCGCCCGCACTTCCGGCGACTTCAACCCGATCCACACTTCGGTGCGCGGCGCACGCATCTCCGGCCTGCAGGCACCGCTCGTGCACGGCATGTGGCTGTCCGCCACCGCCCAGCACGCGGTGCAGGCATTGGACGAGAAGGGCGCCCACTATGAGATTGCCGGCTGGACCTACAACATGTACGGCATGGTGCAGCTGGGCGATGTCGTCGAGATCTCCGTGGAGCGCGTCGGCAAGGTGCGCCACAGCGGCATGACCTTCGAGGTCACCTGCCGCATCGACGGCCAGCTCGTCTCCCGCGGCACCGCGCTGGTGCGCGCGCCCCGCGCGGCCTTCGTCTACCCCGGCCAGGGCATCCAGAAGCAGGGCATGGTGCTCGACGAGCGCGCCAAGTCCGCCGCCGCCCGCGATGTGTGGGAACGCGCCGACAAGCTCACCCGCGCCAAGCTCGGATTCTCCATCATCGGACTCGTGCGCGATAACCCCAAGGAGCTCACCGCCAACGGCGTCACTTACCGTCATCCGGAGGGCCTGCTCAACCTCACCCAGTTCACCCAGGTGGCGCTCGCCACCGTGGCCTTCGCCCAGACCGCCCGTCTGCGCGAAGCCGGCGCCGACATCTGGCCCGCCTACTTCGCCGGTCACTCGCTCGGCGAATACAACGCGCTGTCCGCGTTCGCCGGCGTGATTCCGTTGGAGACCGTGCTCGAGCTCGTGTTCCACCGCGGCTCCACCATGCACCATCTCATCGATCGCGACGCCCAAGGCCGCTCCAACTACCGCATGGGCGCGCTGCGTCCGAACCAGTTCGGCGTGGACGACGCGCACGTGCGTGACTACGTGGAATCCGTGGCCAAGGCCAGCGGCGAGTTCCTGCAGATCGTGAACTACAACCTCGCCGGCCAGCAGTACGCCATTGCCGGCACGATCGCCGGTCTCAAGGCGTTCAAGGAGGATGCGAACCGCCGCGCCAAGGAGGCGGGCGGCAAGCCTGCCTTCATGCTGGTGCCCGGCATCGATGTGCCGTTCCACTCCACACTGCTCAGGAAGGGCGTGCCGGAGTTCCGCGACAAGCTCGACGCGCTGCTGCCGCAGCACATCGACTACCGCGGCCGCTTGGTGGGCCGCTACATCCCGAACCTCGTGGCCGCACCGTTCGAAATGACCAAGGAATTCGCCGCAAAGATCCTCGAAGTGGTGCCGTCCGAGCGTATCAAGGAGGCGCTGGACAACCCGGCCGTGTGGGATTCCTACGCCGCCGACGACCAGAAGCTCGGCCGACTCCTGCTCACCGAGCTGCTCTCCTGGCAGTTCGCATCCCCGGTGCGTTGGATCGAGACCCAGGCGCTGCTGTTCGGCAAGCGCGAACAGGGCGGCCTCGGCGTCGAGGAGTACGTGGAGGTCGGCCTCGGCAACGCGCCGACCCTGGCCAACCTCGGTGCCAAGACCCTGCGCCTGCCCGAGTTCGCCGGCAACGATACGGTGGTTTACAACGTCGGCCGCGATGAAGGCCGCGTGTACATGACCGATTCCGATTCGCTCGTGCCCGACGACGACGCGGACGAGTCCGCATCGGCCGCGGCTTCCGCGCCGGTCGAGACCGCTCCCGCCGGCGGCTCCGCAGTCGCCAAGTTGGGTTCCGGGGTCGCCAAGCCGGCTGCCGCCTCGGCTCCCCTCTCTGAGGGGAGCGCCCGCGCAGCGGGTGAGGGGAGCGCCGCCGTCGCAGGTCAGGGGAGCGCCGGCGCCTCCGTGCCGGACCTCCCGTTCAAGGCCTCCGACGCCATCGGCGTGCTCATGGCCTACTCCGCCAAGCTGCGCATCGACCAGATCGGCAGCAACGACACCACCGATACGCTGACCAATGGCGTCTCCTCGCGTCGTAACCAGCTGCTTATGGACATCAGTTCCGAGCTCGGCGTGGCCAGCGTGGACGGTGCGGCCGAGGCCACGCTCGACAAGCTCGCCGTCATCGTCAACAAGGCAGCCCCGAACTACAAGCCGTTCGGTGCAGTGCTGTCCGAAGCCCTGCGCGACCGTCTGCGTGCGCTGTTCGGCGCCGCAGGCGTCAAGCAACAGTACATCCGCGACCGCGTGACCAACGTCTGGCAGCTCGGCGAGGGCTGGGTGGCCAGCGTGCTCGCCGCGCTCCTGCTCGACACCCGTGAGGGTGCAAGCTCCCGCGGCGGCGATCTGGCCAAGCTGCCTACCTCGGCCGTGCAGAACAAGTCCGAGGCGGACAAGCTCATCGATGCCGCCGTCGAAGCCGTGGCGCAGCTTAAGGGCGTCGCCGTCGCACTGCCCACCGCCGGTGGCGCTGCTGGCGGTGCCGTGGTCGACTCCGCCGCGCTGGACGCCTTCGCCGAGAAGGTCACCGGTGCCAACGGCGTGCTCGCCGCCACCGCCCGATTCGTGCTGAACGAGCTCGGCGTGGCCGCGCCTGTGCCCGAGGAAGGCGAGGATGAGAACGCGGCCGTAGTGGCCGCCGTCGACGCCGAGCTTGGTTCCGACTGGCCCAAGCAGGTGGCACCGCGCTTCGACGCCAACAAGGCCATCCTCTTCGACGACCGTTGGGCCTCCGCCCGCGAGGATCTGGCCCGCGCGTTCTATGAGCAGGACGCTTCGGCTCTGAACGGTAGCTTCATCGGCCTCGGCAAGGCCATCGCAGCCGAAGCCCAGTGGTATGCCTCTCAAGCTCCCTCTGATGAGAGAGCTGGCGTGCGCAGCGCGACTGAGGGAGAGACCAAGAGCATCCTGCGCGATGCCTTCGCTCGCGTCGCTTCTGAAGCCCTCGAAGCCGTCGCCGCCGACAAGAACGCGTCCCGCTTCGCGAACGACATCGCCATCGTGACCGGTGTGAGCCCGAACTCAATCGCCGCCCAGGTGGTCGAAGGACTGCTCGCTGGAGGCGCCACCGTGGTGGCCACCTCGCACAGCTTCAAGCCGTCCATCAAGGCATGGGCCAAGCAGGCGTACCGCGAGCACGCCACCGGCAGCGCCAAGCTCTGGCTGGTCCCGGCCAACCTGTCCAGCTACCGTGACGTGGACGCGCTGGTCGACTGGGTGGGCCACGAGCAGAAGAAGACTTCGGGTGCCACCACGACCATCCTGAAGCCGGCGTGGGAGCCGACCCTGTTCTTCCCGTTCGCCGCCCCGCCAGTGCACGGCACCTTGGCCGACGCCGGCGACCTGTTCGAATCGCAGGCCCGACTCATGCTGTGGGGCGTGGAACGCGCCATCGCCGGCTTCTCGAAGATCGGCGAGGACACCAACGTGCAGCACAAGCTGCACGTGGTGCTGCCCGGCTCCCCGAACCGTGGCGTCTTCGGTGGCGACGGTGCATACGGTGAAGTCAAGAGCGCCTTCGACGCCATCGTGAACCGTGCGCGCGCCGAGCGCGACGCATGGGCCGGTCGCGTGACCTTCGCCCACCCGAAGATCGGCTGGGTGCGCGGCACCGGCCTCATGGGCGGCAACGATCCGCTGGTCGCCGTCGTCGAGCGCCATGGCATCCACACCTATTCCACCGCGCAGATCGCGGTCAGGCTGCTCGACCTGTGCACTGCGGAATCGCGTGCGGCAGCCGTCCAGCATCCGCTCGACGTGGACCTGACCGGTGGCCTCGGCAGCGAGCCCATCGACATCAAGGCCCTGCGCGCGGAGGCGATGGCCGACGCCGCTAAGGAAGCTCCCTCTGATGAGGGAGCTGGCGCGCGCAGCGCGACTGAGGGAGAGAAGCCGGAGAACAGCGCCGAAGGCTCCGCCATCAAGGCGCTGCCCACCCCGATTATCGCCAAGCAGGCCCCGGTCGACCTCGCTGATTGGCAGAGCGTCACCGCCCGCCCGGAGGACGAGATCGTCATCGTGTCCATCGGCGAGCTGGGCCCATGGGGCTCCGGCCGCACCCGTGCGGAAGCCGAACTCGGCATCCACCCGGACGGCACCGTCGACCTGAGCGCCGGAGCGGTGCTCGAACTGGCGTGGAGCATGGGCCTGCTTACCTGGCAGGACAGCCCGAAGCCCGGTTGGTATGACACGGACGGCAACCTGGTGCCCGAGGAGGACATCGCCGAACGCTACCACGACGAGGTCGTGGCCCGCTCCGGCATCCGTCCGTTCGAGACCGGCATGGGCAACGACTACAAGGACGGCGCCGACGAGGAGGAAGCCGAGGTCTACCTCGACCACGACGTCACCTTCTCCGTGCCGTCCGAGGAGGTTGCGCGCGAGTACGTCAAGCTGGACGAGGCGCACACCTCCATCGCCGCGGATGCTGAATCCGGCGAATGGAACGTGACCCGTCACGCCGGCTCGATGATTCGCGTGCCGCGCCGCGCCACCATGACCCGCACGGTCGGCGGCCAGTTCCCGACCGGCTTCGACCCGACCCGCTGGGGCATCCCGGCCTCGATGGTCGGCGACGTGGACGAGATCGCGCTGTGGAACATCGTGACCACCGTGGACGCCTATCTGGCGGCCGGCTTCACCCCGACCGAAATCCTCCAGTCGATTCACCCCTCGTTGGTGGCTTCGACCCAGGGCACCGGCTTCGGCGGCATGATGTCGATGCGCAAGCTGTACCTCGACCGCTTCCTGAACCACGAGATCCCGACCGACATCCTGCAGGAGGCGCTGCCGAACGTGGTGGCCGCGCACGTCATGCAGTCCTACATCGGCGGTTACGGCAATATGATCCAGCCGGTCTCCGCCTGCGCCACCGCCGCTGTGTCGCTGGAGGAGGGCGTCGACAAGATCGCGCTCGGCAAGGCCGACTTCGTGGTCACCGGTGCAATCGACGACATCGGCGTGGAATCGGTGATCGGCTTCGGCAACATGAACGCCACCGCCAACTCCGAGGAGATGTACGGCAAGGGCATCGACGCGCGCTTCTTCAGCCGCGCGAACGACCGTCGCCGTGGCGGCTTCCTGGAGTCCCAGGGTGGCGGCACGATCCTCGTGACCCGTGGCGACCTGGCCCTGAAACTCGGCCTGCCTGTCGCGGCCGTGGTCGGCTTCATCCACAGCTACGCGGATGGCGCACACACCTCGATTCCGGCACCGGGCCTTGGCGCCCTAGCGGCCGGCCTCGGCGGTCGCGACTCCAAGCTGGTGCATGATCTGGCCCGTCTTGGTGTCACGGCGGACGACATCGCCGTGGTCTCCAAGCACGATACGTCCACCAACGCCAATGACCCGAACGAGTCCGAGCTGCACAACACGCTGGCCCACGCCATCGGACGCGCGGACGGCAACCCGCTGTTCGTGATTTCGCAGAAGACGCTCACCGGCCACGCCAAGGGCGGTGCCTGCGTCTTCCAGGTCAACGGCCTGACGCAGCTGTTCAAGTCCGGTGTGATTCCGGGCAATGCCTCGCTCGACTGCGTCGATCCGAAGCTTGAGCGCGACGATCACATGGTCTGGCTGCGCAAGCCGCTGCGCATCGGTGGCGGTGAGGACGAGTTCGGTCGCGTCACGCCGGGCCGTCCGGTCAAGGCCGGCTTGGCCACCTCGCTCGGCTTCGGACACGTCTCCGGATTCGTGGCGCTGGTGCACCCCGGTGCCTTCGAGGCCGCCGTGGCCAAGGCTGACGGCGAGGCCGCGCTGGAGGCTTGGCGCGAGCGTGCCAACGCGCGTCTGGCGGCAGGTCAGCGCCACCTCGAGGAAGGCATGATGGGCCGTGCGGCGCTCTACGAGCCGATCGACAACCGTCGCTTCCATGAGGATGGTCGTGGCTACGACCACCACGAGGTCGAAAAGGCGATGCTGCTGAATCCTGATGCTCGCCTCGGCGAATCCGGCTTCTTCGAAGCCTGATTTCCTCGGTTCGCATCAGGATTCCCTCGCGGGGCACCTGTGGTGTGCCCCGCTCACTTCGCCTACGGGCGATTCGCGCGAAAAGCCCCTTTTCGGAGGGGCTTTCTGCGTTACGAGGGGCTGATTTCCGCTTCTGGGAACATCTATCTGCGTTATGAGGGGCTGCTCGCCAATGTATCTACGGCTATACAGTGCGTGATGACTACGCCATTACGCCGTTTTGTCAGCCGGGTATTGCGGACGGCAACCCCTCGTAGCGCCGATAGATGCTCCTGAAGACGAAAATCAACCCCTTGTAAGCGAGAATGCATGTTTCTACTAGTGGTCTGTCTCACAAATGATTGAGCACTGCTTCTCCTGTCTCTCCCCCAGTCAGCTTCGCTGACAGCCCCCTCGTCAGAGGGGGCCAAAATACCACCGCTGTCTGTTTCATGGCAACGTCCCATCAGGGGGCCAACACCACTCAACCAATTACGAGACGGACCACTAGCTGCGCGCGTTGCCGCAAAGCGAGAATAGGGTCGTGTCGGCAATGCGCGACGGCTTGCTGACAGGTGTTCTACTGTTGAAATGGGTGCAATCAAGCGTTAAGGGAGGCGAATATGGCCATGGGCGTGCGTGGATTGGGTCATGACGTGGTGGATGTATCGGCGTTCGCGGCGCAGCTCGCCGAACCGGGAACGCGCATGCGCTCGCTGTTCTCGGTGCGAGAGGTGCGGCAGGCATTGGAACGCGCGCGCGTCAAAAACGACGGCGAGGCCGTGCATCTGGCGGCCAAATGGGCAGGCAAGGAGGCGTTCCTCAAGGCGTGGTGCGAAGCGTTGGGGGAGAGGCCTTATCCGTTCACGTTGGATGTTTTTCCATGGCGCGAAGTGGAGATCCTTGACGATTCGCACGGTGTGCCGCATGTGATGCTGTCCGGTAGGGCGGCGCGGGAGTTCCGTGATTCGTTGGCTGGCGATGGGCCCTCTGCTGGTTCGTCATTCGCGCCGCGTGCCTCCGGTGGTGGGGCGGCAGGCCGTTGCGCCGGTGATAATGGCGTGCAGCCCTTTCGCGCCGATCGCCCCGATTGTGCAGGTTCGATTCCCGGCGTCCATATCTCTCTGAGCCATGACGGTCCCATTGCTTCGGCTGTGGTGATGGTCGCCGTTTGATTCTCGAGCGATAATCGTCTCAATCGCACTCCCAATCTCGCCCCTTCATCTCACTCCCCATTGCATCCGATGCCTCGCGCGACACAATGTGCATGGGGTCGCTGGGATGCCGGTTCCTCTCCGGTGTGTCGCGCGCCATCCCGTCGAACCGGTTCGATATGATAGGCGTCAACGTCAATCGGTTGACGCAGATATGAAGCATGGAACGAAGGAGTTTCCGATGGCTCAGGGCAACCAGCCGGCACAGCACACAACTATCAGCGACACCAAGGCCGCGCAATCAGCCAAAACCGGCGCGACCAGGGCCGCGACCAAGACCGCGGCGAAGGCCCCAAAGCCAGACAAAACCGCAGCGTCGAAGCGCCCGACCGCAGCCAAATCCGTCACCGCGGCTGCCGCGGCCAAACCGAAGCGCACTGCTCCGAGCCCTGTGTTCCTCTCCCGTCTCGAATCACACAAAGCCGAACTTGAGCGCCTGTTCATGAGCCTGTACGGCGAGCGCGAAACCGCCACGGAAGACTTCAGCGCACTCCTCGGTGCCATGGCCGAAGCCTACGCCGAGCGTCCCGCCGACCTCAAACGTCTCGACAAGTCCCGCGAAGCCGATCCGGACTGGTACAAGCGCGGCGACATGTTCGGCATGACCATGTACACCGACCTGTTCGCCGGCGACCTCAAGAAGCTCGCCGACAAGATCCCGTACCTCAAGGAACAGAAGCTCACCTACCTGCATCTCATGCCGCTGCTCCAGATGCCCCGCCCGAACAATGACGGCGGCTATGCGGTCGAGGATTTCGATACCGTCGACCCGAAGCTCGGCACCAATGAGGACCTCGCGAATCTCGCCAAGAAGCTGCGCCGCGCCGGCATCAGCCTGTGCATCGACTTCGTGATGAACCACACCGCATCCACCCACCGCTGGGCCAAGGCCGCGCAGGCCGGCGACCCGGAATATCAGGATTATTACTTCTGCTTCGATGACCGGACCATGCCCGACAAGTACGAAGAGCATGTGCCGCAGGTCTTCCCGAACACCGCGCCCGGCAACTTCACGTGGAACGAACAGATGGGCAAGTGGGTCATGACCCAGTTCTACCCGTTCCAGTGGGACCTGAACTATCGCAACCCCAAGGTGCTCGTGGCGATGCTCGGCAGTGTGATGCATCTGGCGAATCTCGGTGTGGAGGTCTTCCGCATCGACGCCGTGCCGTACATCTGGAAGGAGCTCGGCACCGACTGCCGCAATCTGCCTCAGGTCCACACCATCGTGCGCATGCTGCGCATCATCCTCGAATGCGTCTGCCCGGCTGTGGTGCTCAAGGGCGAGGTCGTCATGGCCCCCAAGGAACTCGCGGCGTACTTCGGCACTCGCGAAGCGCCCGAGTGCCATATGCTGTACAACGTGTCCGTCATGGTGAACCTGTGGAGCGCGCTCGCCAGCCGTGACGTGCGCCTGCTCAAGACCCAGATCGACAAGCTGGACGCGCTTCCCGAGAACTGCTGGTTCGTCAACTATCTGCGCTGCCATGACGATGTCGGCTGGGGACTGGACGAGGACGTGGAACATGAGCTCGGCATCGATCCGCTCAAGCACAAGGAATATCTGTACCACTTCTACGAGGGCGCGGTGCTCGGCGGCTGGTCGATGGGGGAGCTCTACAACTACGACGAGGCCACGCGCGACGCCCGCAACTGCGGCACCACCGCATCGTTCTGCGGCATCGAAAAGGCCGTCATCACCCATGACAAGCCGTTGCTGGAGACTTCGATCAGGCGAGACCTGCTGATGCATCAGACCATGGCGTTCCTGCGCGGCTTCCCGATGCTCAACTGCGGCGACGAAATCGGTCAGCTCAACGGCTGGGAGTACAAGGATGATCCCGATCGTGTGGAGGACAGCCGCAACCTCCACCGCAGCAAGTTCGACTGGGACAAGGCCGCGCTGCGCAAGAAGCCCGGCACGTTGCAGAACCGTCTATGGAAAGGCATGGAAGGACTGCGCGAGATGCGTCACGACCCGTGCTTTGCCCCGGACGCCTGGGTCTCCACGTGGGATACGTCCAATGATGCCGTGCTCGCCGTGGTCCGCAAGGTTGATGACGCTGTGCTGGTCGGCCTGTTCAGCTTCTCCGAACACGAGCAGCACGTGCATCTGAACCCGGGTGCCGACGAGCAAGGCGCCGCCGTGGTCAGGGAGCCGCTCGACGCTGACCTCGCCCCGTATGAGGCGCGATTCGTGCGGCTGTAATGGCTCTGGAGGGTGTGATGGCGTCGTGAGTATGCGCGACTTGCCGCTTTCTGGGATTTGTGTATAATGTCTCAAGTCGCCAAAAGCGACGCCCTACACGCGGATGTAGCTCAATGGTAGAGCCTCAGTCTTCCAAACTGATTACGCGGGTTCGATTCCCGTCATCCGCTCCAAGCTGAAAGGCCGGAAACCCAACGATTCCAAGGGTTTCCGGTCTTTTTCGTTCCTTCTTCGATGCTCCCGTTCGCGGCCATGTCGAGTGCATCGAGCGCATCGAGGGCCTCGGACAGGTCGTGGCCCTCGATGACGAGGCCGGGCATGCCCGGGCGGAGTGCCGTGTATCCACCGAGGCTCCGGACGGGTAGGCGAGTTTCCGATTCTTCAATCGTCTATTCCGGTCTCAAGGATGCCCCTCAACGATTCCGATGCCCGGATTTTCAAAGGACGTTTCCCGGACTGGGTGACGAGGCCCGCACTCATGAGCTCACCCACATACTTTCTCGCGCTTTGCTTGGATAGGCCGATATGATATGCGGCATCGTCCAGCGTCATGGATTTGGATGAGTCGAACATCTCCTCTTGGATTACGCCGTACAGTATCGATGCCGCTTTTGCGGACAGGCCATGTTTTCGTTCAAGCTGCTCGCACATTCTTCCGCCTTTGTTGAGCTGGTCGACTCTGACCTCGAGTTCGTCGATCAGCTCGTCTTGGGATCGTCGGATGAACCCGAGGATGGTGTTCACGAAGAACGTGAGCTCGCCGCAGTTCAGTCTGTCCTCCGCCTCGGTGAATGCCTTGTAGTAGGCGTTCTTGTTCTCCGCGATGGTTCGGGACAGTGACAGCACGGTGGGCATGGTCAGGTCGTGGTTCAGGTACAGGGCTAGGAGGTACCGGCCGGTTCTGCCGTTACCGTCGTAGAACGGGTGGACGTATTCGAACAGGAAGTGCGACATGATGACAGCCGGTAGTCGGGGGATTTCGTCGGAGGTCGCAAGATGGATCATGTTGGTGAGGAGTGCGCCGATGTTGCCTTCGCCTTTGACTCCGTTGTGGATTGCAAGGCCGTGCGGTCCCTGTATCTCCACGTCGCCTTTTCGGAACAATTCGCCGTCCGGCTTGTCGTTCTCATCGATTTCGTCCAGCACGACCTTGTCGTAGATGTCGCGGATGTCCGCGATTCCCGACGGCAGCGCGGTGTCCTTGTCGGTGAGGTTCAGGTACAGCTTGGCGAATTCGCTGAACCGGGCCTTGGAGCCGTCTCCGTCCTTCCTCGCCCTGTCGGCAGCATCCACGGCGTCTAGGATTTCCTTGCGGGTGCTGCGCACGCCTTCCATCTCGTTGGTGGCGAACAGCTCCTCGCTGATGGAGTGCCGTATGTAGTCCCAGTGCATGATGCCGGGAATCTGGTTCCAGAGCCGGGACACCCGCCGTTCGGCGAGGAGTATCCTCTCCGTGAGCATGGATGTCTCGCGTGGCGTGCAGGTGAACAGTTCGCCCAGAGGGGTGATGATTCCGGTTCTGAATGTGGAGTCCGCCTCGAGCCGTTGCCTGGCGAGCTTTGCATGGTTGTTGAAGGCATCGTTCGACTTGTCGGCGTGGAACGACCGCGCCAGGCTCCTATATTTCATATCCATTGCTCAAGCAGTCTTTCCTGATTCCATCATAAATTATAGAAACTATAAGAAAGGGAAAGAAATAAGTCAAGCAAAAGCCGATGAGGATATAAATAATACAATTACAGTGCAATTGGATACGGAAGACGTGAAACAGCGGTAGGCGGCGGCCGCGAACGCGACCATGATGTTTTACGGGGTGGAGTCGAGGCAATCGAATTCCTTGTATTCCAACGATTCCTGTTATTCCGGGGTACGCAATCCCCCTATAGGGGTGTACGCATCCGCTTTCTTCTCTGAATACCTTGACGACTTGTAGGCGCATAGCTGGGCTTCCGGCGTGCGCGGTCGTGAGAGACAGGCAAGGCATATGAAGAGAATCGGACAATGGCTCGCAACGGTTGCGGGCATGATTGGTACAAGCGGCAAGCGGTTGGCGGCCGTCGTTGCCGCTGTGGCGATGCTCGTCGGTGTCGCCGGTGTGAGCGCAACCGCCATGGCCGACAATCGTTCAGACCTGTATGACAATGGAGCTTCACAGGCGAATCCCCAGGACGCTCGGGTCGAATCCCTTCAGGCGCAACGGAAGGAAGCCCTTGCCGAGGCGACTAATCTCAAGGCTGAGGCCATGCCTGCCGCTGCAGGGGATGCCGATCTGGGTGCCCCGACCCATCGTAAATACATCAAATACAACAATGACGGCACCTACTGGCTGAGTCTCGACGTGACGGGAGCCTCCCGCGCCAGTACCGAAGAGAAGCGTCAGCCCGCCGACGTGGTGCTGGTGATGGACACTTCCGCCAGCATGTCATCCTGCACGAGACCGGAATACAGCAATGGCACATGGACCTGTGCCGAGTATGCGAGCCCGTCGCGTTGGGATATCGCCAAAAAGGCGGCTTCCGATCTTGCCGAGAAGCTGCTTACCGACCAGAACGCGGCCCTGCCAGAGGATCAGCAAGTGCAGATGTCCGTGGTTGATTTTGACACCACATCCAGAATCGAAAACCTCGGCAGCGGTCAGTGGAGTACTTCGGCCCAGGCGGTCATCAACTCGTACGACGGCATGGACGTAAGCTATGAGAACGGTGGCGGCACCAACTGGGAAGCCGCCCTTGCGGATGCGAATACACTCAACACCAACCGTGCCGGCGCGCAGAAGTACATCGTATTCGTCTCCGATGGTGCCCCATCATTCCGCAACAGCGAGATGAATACGGATTGCGGCACCTTGAAGGACCCGTCGGATTCGTATACTTACGGCGACTGCGACTACCGCGACACCGAGGGCGTCTACGGCACTGGCCAATCAAATCTCGACTACAACAATTACAACTTCGATGCCGCGGTGCAGGCTGCGAACAAGCGCAACAGTGCCACGCTCTATGCAGTGAGCACCGGTGACGAGGCGAACGACAAGATGACGAAGTTCGCCGAAACGATTGATCCGCACGGTACGTTCTTCGATGGCACCGATGCCACTGGCCTGACCAATGCGTTCGACGCGATCGTGCAGCAGATCACCACTAATTCGTCCTATCAGGACGTGCTCATCAAGGACACCTTGTCCGGATACGCGGTGAACACCGATGCGAACGGCGGTACCGGTTCGTTGGTAGGAACCTCCGCCCATAAGGCCGACGGCAGTGATGTGACGCAGACGGATGCCGCCGCCAAGGCCATGACCGCTGATTACGATCCGCAGACCAAACAGCTGGAGCTGAACTTCCCCAAGGGTACGGTGCTCAGCCCGGACGTCACCTATACGGTGTCGATCATGCTCAAGCCGTCCGATGCGGCGTACGAGTATTTCATCGACCATTCCGGCGCATACCCAAGCGTCGGCGATCAGGGTACGGATGCCGAGGGCAATGCCACGAGCTCCGGCAAGCCCGGATTCTATGCGAATGCGGATGTGGCGGACGGGTCGACTTCCGCCAAGGTGTATTACAAGACGGTCACGCAGGTCGAAGGTCAGGATCCTGTGGTCAGCGAGCAGAAGAGCTCCGATTATGACCGGCCGGTCGTTCAGGTCAATGTGCCGAGCCTGACCCTCACCAAGGCCGTGGACAATACGAACGCCGGCGACTATGGTGCCAAGCCGTCCGATTGGGCGCTGTCCGCTACGAAGAACAACGGGGCCTATGGCATCCAATCGCAGGTGCCTGCTGGCCAGACCACTGCCGAAGGCGCAGTGACGAGGCAATCCGTCGCCACAACGAAGCTCGCCCCCGGAACCTACACGCTGAGCGAAACGGCCAACCTGCAATCCACATACCAGTACTTCGGCGGATATTCCGCCGGCGACTGGTCGTGCACGGACGATCGGGGAGCAGCGGTCAACGTCACCAAACGCCAGGATGGCTCGCAGACCATGAATCTCCTCCAGGGTGCGAACGTTACCTGCACCGTGACCAACACCGCCAAGCCGGGCGCCGTCCAGTGGCAGAAGGTCGATCAATACGACCAGTCCAAGACCCTGCCAGACTCCGAATGGACGCTCACTGCCAAGGACGCCGCAGCCGCGGGGTTCGCGAGCAAGAACGTCGTGGACGAAGGGGCCAACGATGACGCTGCCAGCAATCCCGGCACTGTGAAGGTTGCCAACCTCAAGTGGGGTGAATACACGCTGCAGGAGACCAAGGCGCCAGGCGGCTATGCCAAGTCCGACAAGACCTATGAGGTCTCCGTCCTGCCTCCGGCCGCATCGACCGGCGACGCTGCTGAGCTGGAATTCACGGTGAACGCCGGCGACAACGGCAAGATCACCAACACTCGGCTGGCAGTTTCCCAGTTGCCGCTCACCGGCGGCACTACTGGGCGGCAGTGGCTGATTGCCGGTGCCGGTGGCTTGGGCTTCGCGATGCTACTCGCCGCGGCCGGTCACACCATCTGGCGCAAGCGGCGATTGATCTAGTTCCGGGTAAGGGCGGGTTGGCCGGGCGATGGCGAATCTGCCGGACGCCGATCGGGAGGTAAGCCGGCATTATTCATGCCCGGCTGGCGGACAACAGAAGATTTGCGGATTGCGAAGACCCCGTGTTGCGGGACCGGAGCCTCCGCGATTGCAGAAAACATATCAACAAACAAACAGGAAAGAAGGGTTCTCTCATGGAGATGAGGAAACTGTTCGCAGGCGCGGCCGCTCTGGCCACCCTGCTGGGTGGCCTGGCGTTCGGCGCCACCACCGCCAGCGCGGCGCCGGCCGATGATGCGGCCATCACGGTGAACAATGCGCAGGACGGTCACACGTACACGGCGTACAGGTTCGCCACGTTCGACAACGCGCAGGGCGCCGGCGGCACTGCGACGTCGGTCGAGGTGAACACGGAGGCCGCGTGGCGGGAGGCCGTGTACAAGGCCGCCGATGTGGCCAACGGCGATGCGGTTGTTCCTGCGGAGTACGGTACGCCCGCAAACAATGACTACTCCGGCACGAACGCGGCCGCCTATGTGGCCACGTTCGATGCCGCCACCGCCCGCAAGTTCGTGGACGAGCTGTCCAAGAACATCCCCGCGGGCCAGACGGGTGCCGTGGCTGAGAACGGCGTTATTTCGGTGAGCGAGGGCTGGTTCCTCGTGACCGACACCTACCAGAGCGGAAATGATACCACGTCCGGCAAGTCCGCATTGGTCGCCACCCAGATCAAGAACGGCGCCGATACGTTCACGAAGCTCGCGCTTGACAAGGAAGACGGTCAGGGCGACATCGAGGTGCTCGGCGTATTCAACGCGAAGAACGAGAACGCCCCGACTCCCCCCGAGAAGACTGTTGATCATACCGCCGCGACCGTGAAGGTCGGCGACGTGCTGAACTACACCATCAAGGCCATGGTGCCGTCCACCGCTTCCGGCTACGGAACCTATGCGTTCACCATCACCGATACCGCGTCCAAGGGCCTTGACGTGACCGCTGGCGACACCAACCCGTTCACCGTGGTCGTCAAGGACTTCGACCGGAACGGCGACAAGACGTTGGCTGCCGGTACCGACTACAAGCTCACCCAGACCGGTTCCGCGGCTGCCGCGGACGGCACGACGACCACCATCGCCTTCCCGAACGTGAAGGACTATGCGGGCAAGACCATCCAGGTCACCTACAAGGGCACCGTCACCAAGGACGCCGTAGACGAGGTCACCAACAAGGCCTTCGTCAAGAACCATAACGGCCAGACCGGCGAAGGCACGCCGGTCACCAAGAAGCTCGGCAAGTTCGAGTTCACCAAGATCGGCGTCGGCAATGACGCCAAGGGTCTGGCTGGCGCCGAGTTCAACATCAAGGATAAGGATGGCAATGTCCTGAAGTTCTCCCAGGACACGGACGGCACCTATTACCCGGACGCCAACGGTTTGGGGACTCTGACCTCCTCCAACGGAGCTGGAACCCTCGGTAAGATCGCGGTGCGCGGCCTCGCCGCCGGCACTTACACCGTCGAGGAAACCAAGGCTCCTGGCGACTACGCGCAGAACTTCCGCGCCACCTTCACCGTGACCATCGGCGACAACGGCGGCGAGGGCACCCTCAACGAGGACACCCTCGGACTGGTCGGCACCACCAACAAGACCGTGAGGAACGTCAAGTCCATCACCCAGCTGCCTCTCACCGGTGCCGCGGGCACTGTGCTGTTCGTGGTCGTGGCCGCACTGCTCGCTGGCTCTGCTGTGACCGTGTACGCCAAGTCCCGCTCCACCAAGCGCGCACTCACCGCGTGAGTGGTGACAGTCATTCGACATTGATTGAGTGATTCCGAAGCCGGTCTGAGCAATCAGGCCGGCTTTTTCAATGCAAATTACGCGCGATTACATGTTGCGATGGAAGAAGAATAGTCTGAGATGCCCAATTCTATGTATCAGAGAAAAAGAATGAATGACCGAGGGAATGCGATGGGAGTAATCCCGCCAGTGTATTACGGTCGTAGACATTTATTTAAATATGACCCCAAAGCTGTTATCGCATATCGAATCAGTATTGAAATCATTGCGCCTGGACTCAACGCATCTACATTGGACCGTTCTCTACGGGTTTCTGCAATACGTTTTGCTGGATTTATTGCTGAAAGACAACTGGCGAAAGTTCAGAAAACAATGCATGCGCGTTATCCTTTGCGGTCGGACCTTATAGCGGCCGGAATTAGGGACGGGTCTGTCTTTATCGATGTTGCTGGGCAGATTATTCAGTATGGTTTCGATGTCATAGGGATTTTGGCTGCTGTTGATGGCGCTCGCAGCTTTGTAGCTCATTGTGTTAGCGATATTGAAAGTATTGCGAATCGGATGAATAAAACCGGCAGCAGGCCGAAGCATGAACGTTCTTCAAACGATAGTCAGGTGGAAAGTGACTTACGCGATTTGAAGAGTAGCGGCCAAGTCAATGTTGATATTACTGCTCAGCCGGTTCGAAGAAGTGGGCCTAAGCATAAGGCGCATCAGCGAATCCGGCTGTGAAGAGTGGGGCCTGGATAGTTCTGGATTGTGCCACGGAAATGCAAAAGCGCGGATTATGCGCTCGCGTGGCATACAACCGTGCCACGCGAGCGCATAATGGCTTGATTGGCGTCTGTGTGGCATGTTTTTGGGCGGAAAATGAGTGTAGCGCGCGGTGCAACGTGTCACGAGACTGCATTTTGCCTGTTATTGCACTGCCGTGGCACGCGATTCACGCGCGATTCTCCGAAAATGCGCAGCACAGCGTTATGCTGCGCTGCGTCGCGCGACTGCGACTCAACCTGGCCTCGCACAATGCAATGGGGACAGAACAGCCCCCAATAGGGGGTATAAGTGTCCGAACTGCAAGCGATATCGTCCTACGTAATGGAGCCCCTCAGTCGAGGGGCGCGGAATCCAAGACAATTCGCAATTCCTCAGCGGAATCGAGGGAGAGATGACCAGTGGCGGAGGAATGTTCAGCCCGGAGGAAATCAGATACCTTAAATCATTGCCGGCGGTGGCGGAGGTCACCGCGAAGCGCATCACCTATACCGATGAATTCAAACGGTATTGCATAAGGCGTTACAACGAGGGGGCCTCGCCGGTGCGATTGTTCCGGGAAGCCGGCCTGGACCCGGCCCTGATCGGATACAAGCGGATCGAACGGTGCATCGCCCGCTGGCGTGCCGCGCAAAGCAGGAATATGCACGCTGCCTTGGCCGTTTTGGCGAAAACGCCCGCGGGGGGGGGTATCGAAAGCTACATCCCCGCGCGAAATACAGGAGTCTGCGGAGCTGTCAGAATCGCCGTCGTCGGTCGACACTGCGGACGAATCCGGCTTCCATATCGCCCCTGAACGGCGTGCCATCGTCGTGCCATCGTCCGGGCAGGCGGAGCGCGATACCGACTTGCGCGACCTGCTCATCGCGCAGCAGGTGCGTCTCGTCGATGAGCTGGAGCGGAAGGTCGATATGCTCGAGGCCATGCTGCATGCGCAGCATCGTAATGGCCAATCCGATGACGAATCTGACGGTCAATCCGACGATGAATCCGACGGCGAGGGGCACGGTGGCGCAGCCCGAACCCGGGGAACCGCCTGACTTCCCGACGTGCACTAAGATAGGCATCGCGGTCACATATGGGCGCGCAGCAGGCAATCAGGCAGTCAATCGGCGAGGCGGTGCATGGAAACACAGGCCAAGGAACCCAACGAGGCGACGGAAATCGTAGGCGACAAAATCGAAACCGTTGAGGTATCCAAACATCCCGAGGCATCGATCCCCGTCACGGAACTCTCTCTGGCGGACATCGAGCGCCGGCGTTCGCATCCGGTGCGTTGGATGGTCGTCATTCTGTCTGTGCTCGTGGCCATCGTTGCGCCGTACTGGTTCGGCCGCACGCTTGCCGTGAACAATACGGACGCCGTGGTCGCCGCGCTGGGCGGGGTCGAGCCGCGCGGCATCGCGCTGATCGGCTGGGCTGTGGTCGTCGTCGCCTATGTGGGACTGGCGATGGCCGTGGTCGTTTCGCCGTCCTGGCCGTGGCTGATCGTATTCGTGCTGGGGCTGGCCGCCGAGCAGTTCATCGCCGGGCTGAGCATGCTGAACCTGAACTTCTGGTACTCCACGTATGTGGTGTACGGAGATCAGGCCGGGGTCGCGAATGCAGCCAATCTGGGGATTCTGGCCGCCGCCATAGGCATCGCGGTGTACGCGGTGGTTTTTGTGGGACTGCTGGTGCTGATCAAGAAAACGTCGCCCCTGAACTTCCTGACCAGAAGCTGGGCCAGCTTCATCCTGTACTTCGCCATTGAAGCGTTGGCTTTGCTTGTCGTGCTGTTCGGCGGACTGCTGACTGCGGTGTGAGCGGTGTGAGCGGCGGATGCGCGCGTGCCGCGTTGCCTCGTCCGCTCAGCTACGTCCTTACCCTGACCTATAGTTTCCATTTGGCGTAATTTCGCCCGCGGATAGAGAGCGTTTCGAGCGAGCCCGCACGGAACACCGCGCAACGGAACAATTAAGGAGGATGCCGTGGCACTGACGGCTGAAGAGAAGACCCAGATTATCAACGAGTACGCAACGCACGAAGGTGACACCGGTTCCCCCGAGGTTCAGGTTGCCCTCCTGTCCAAGCGTATTTCCGACCTGACCGAGCACCTGAAGCAGCACAAGCATGATCACCACTCCCGTCGTGGTATGCAGCTGATGATCGGTGACCGTCGTCGTCTGCTTGACTACCTCAAGGGCGTTGACATCAACCGTTACCGTTCCCTCATCGAGCGTCTGGGTCTGCGTCGATAATTGAAGACTTCCGCCCGAGTGCCTAAAATGGTGCTCGGGCGTTTTGCATATCGCCAACCAACGGCAACAACAACAAGAGGGTTAGAGGATAGGCCGTAACGTAAGCGGCAGAACAGAGAACCCGAATGAGATGGGTTGACACGAGGAACGGTGGCCAAGGGGCCAGCCGAAGCAAGGTATGTGACGTCCGCTGAAGAGGACATGCGGCATGCATCCGACGCGTTTGCAGTACACCATGTTTGCGGTACCGGCGCATGCGATGCGGCTGTGAAGTATGTAGGAATAATCAGATAAATACAAAGGAGGAACCCTATGGAGGGTCCCGAAATCAAGGCCGTTGAGGCCGTAATCGATAACGGGTCGTTTGGCAAGCGCACATTGCGCTTCGAGACCGGTCGTCTGGCCCAGCAGGCCGATGGCGCCGTGGCTGCCTACCTGGATGACGATTCTATGATTCTGTCCACCACCACCGCAGGTTCCAGCCCGAAGGAGAACTACGACTTCTTCCCGCTGACCGTCGATGTGGAAGAGAAGATGTACGCCGCCGGCAAGATCCCGGGCTCGTTCTTCCGCCGTGAAGGCCGTCCGAGCTCCGAGGCCATCCTCGCCTGCCGTATCATCGACCGTCCACTGCGTCCGCTGTTCCCGCACACCTTGCGCAACGAGGTGCAGGTCGTCGAGACCGTGCTCGCCGTGAACCCGGATGACGCCTACGACGTCATTGCACTGAACGCAGCATCCGCCTCCACCATGATCTCCGGCCTGCCGTTCTCCGGCCCGGTGTCCGGCGTGCGTCTGGCCCTGATCGATGGCCAGTGGGTCGCCTTCCCGCGCTGGAGCGAACGTGAACGCGCCGTGTTCGAGCTCGTGGTCGCCGGTCGCGTGATCGAGAACGGCGATGTCGCCATCGCCATGATCGAGGCCGGCGCCGGCAAGAACGCCTGGCACCTCATCTACGACGAGGGCCAGACCAAGCCGGACGAGACCGTGGTCGCTCAGGGCCTCGAAGCCGCCAAGCCGTTCATCAAGGTCATCTGCGACGCCCAGAACGAGCTCAAGGAGAAGGCCGCCAAGGAGACCAAGGAGTTCGAGCTCTTCCCGGAGTACACCGACGAGCTTTACACCCGCATCGACGAGATCGCCCACAAGGATCTGGACGAGGCGCTCTCCATCGCCGAGAAACTGCCGCGCCAGGAGCGCATCCACGAAATCAAGGAGCACGTGCGCGAGGTTCTCGCCAACGAGTTCCCCGAGCTCGACGATGCCGAGAAGGACAAGGAACTCGGCAACGCATTCAAGGAGCTGCAGCGCCAGATCGTGCGCCGCCGCATCCTGACCCAGGACTACCGCATCGACGGCCGTGGCCTGCGCGACATCCGCACCCTGTCCGCCGAGGTGGACATCGTGCCGCGTGTGCACGGTTCCGCCCTGTTCCAGCGCGGCGAGACCCAGATCCTGGGCGTCACCACCCTGAACATGCTCAAGATGGAGCAGCAGATCGACGCGCTGAGCGGTCCGCAGTCCAAGCGCTACATGCACAACTACGAGATGCCGCCGTACTCCACCGGCGAGACCGGCCGCGTCGGCTCCCCGAAGCGCCGCGAAATCGGCCACGGCGCCCTTGCCGAGAAGGCTCTGGTGCCGGTGCTGCCGAGCCGTGAGGAGTTCCCCTACGCTATTCGCCAGGTCTCCGAAGCCATCGGTTCCAACGGCTCCACCTCCATGGGTTCCGTGTGCGCATCCACGCTGTCCCTGCTTGCCGCTGGCGTGCCGCTGAAGGCCCCGGTCGCCGGTATCGCCATGGGCCTCGTGTCCGGCGATGTCGATGGCCAGCACATCTACAAGACCCTCACCGACATTCTGGGTGCCGAGGACGCTTTTGGCGACATGGACTTCAAGGTGGCCGGCACCTCCGAGTTCATCACCGCCCTGCAGCTCGACACCAAGCTCGACGGCATCCCCGCCGACATCCTGGCCGCCGCCCTGCAGCAGGCCAAGGAAGCCCGCACCACCATCCTCGAGGTCATCAACGAGTGCATCGACGGCCCGGCCGAGATGAGCGAGTTCGCCCCGCGCATCATCACCACCACCGTTCCGGTCGAGAAGATCGGCGAGGTCATCGGCCCGAAGGGCAAGATGATCAACCAGATCCAGGAGGACACCGGCGCCGAAATCGCCATCGAGGATGACGGTACCGTCTTCATCTCCTCCGAAGGCGGCGAGGCCGCCGAGAAGGCCAAGCAGCTCATCGACCAGATTGCCAACCCGCACGTGCCGGAAGCCGGCGAGACCTACAACGGCAAGGTCGTCAAGACCACGAGCTTCGGCGCATTCGTGAACCTCACCCCGGGCACCGACGGTCTGCTGCATATCTCGCAGATTCGCAACCTCGCCAACGGCGAGCGTATCGACTCCGTCGAGGACGTGCTCAAGGAAGGCGACACCGTCGAGGTCGTCGTGCAGGGTGTGGACGATCGCGGCAAGATCTCCCTGGCCATCCCGGGCTTCGAGGATCAGGAATCCGGTGCTGGCGCTCGCGGCGGCCGCGGCGGCGATCGCGACGATCGTCGTGGCGGTGCCCGCGGTGGCCGTGATGATCGTCGTGGTGGTGCTCGCGGCGGCTCCCGTGGCGGCCGCGATGACCGCGGTTTCGACCGTGACGAGCATGCTGATCGCGACTTCGATCGTGACGATCGTGACGATCGCGATGTCCGTGATGTCCGTGATGATGATCGTCCGCGTCGCCGTCGTCCGGTTGAGCAGGATGACCGCGATTTCGATGACGAGTACGATGATCGTCCGCGTCGCCGTCGTTCCGCCGACCGTGATTTCGACCGCGACGATGATCGTGATGATGCCCGTCGTGGCGGCCGTCGTGGCGGCCGTGGCGCTGACCGTGATTTCGATCGCGATGATCGTGATGATGATCGTCCGCGTCGCCGTCGTTCCGCCGACCGTGGCTTCGATCGCGACGACCGTCGTTCCTCCGGCCGTGGCCGCGGTCGTGGTTCCGACCGCAACCCGCGTTACGCCACCGACGACAACTACGACGACTACCGCGCCGACCGCGAAGAGCGCTCCGAGCGCCCGCGCCGCCGCGTCCGTCGCGATTTTGATCCGTTCGAGGACTGACGTCCTCTCCGGATCCGTCGCGGCATAGCCGCTCCCCTCACCTACGGGGAACCCACTGGGTTCCCCGCTTGGCGGTTCGGTGTTCGAGGACTGACGTCCTCTCCGGATCCGTCGCAGGCGCGTGTAGCACGCGTGCTCGCTGGTGTCTTGCATCGGGAGGTCATTGTGACTGTATCTTCGGCTCCCCTTGTCAGGGGAGCTGACCTGCGGAGCAGGTCTGAGGGGTAGTTCGCCAACGACTTTCCACGCAGCCCACCAGCCCATCAGGCGGTCCGTTTCATGTCGTATGCCTTTGCACTGTGCCTATATCGCAGTGCAAAGGCATTTTTTTTCGTGCCACCGGAGTGCAGATTATGCGATATTGCGCTGGCGTGGCACGGGCTTATGTCGGAATCACTCTTTTTACCCCATAAATTGCGCCACGCGAGTGCAGCGCAAGGGGGTTGTGCGCTGTCGTGGCACTGGGCCCTGCCACGACAGCGCACAAGGCATGATATTGTGCTCGCGTGGCAGCTCGCGCTGCAGGGCATACAACACAACAACAAGTTATCCACCGTTTTTTCTCTTGCGATGTGGATAACTGAAGCTAGTGCCACATACCTTGGTAGAGCTTTCCCTTCGCGCCCCCAGCGGTTACGGTGGAACAATGGATGCGTATATCAATGACGATTTTCTTCCCGTGCCACCTCCAGGGGTGTTCGATGGCGAGTGCGAGCCGATGCCCGCTGCTTCAATGCATGCTTCAATGCGGGATAGTCTCAATACTCGCAGACAGGAAACGCTGCGTCGATGCGTACAGGAAGCCACGCGGCTTGACCGCAACCTACTGTTTGGCATGACCACCGCATTGATATTACATGAAGTGCCTCTTCCCGAGGACTGCGACTTGGACGGTTCCCGATTGCATACCGTGTTCAAGACAAAGGAGAAGCGGCTGCGTGCCAATAGTGCAACATTATGTCCGCATGTGTGGAAGTTCGTGCCACAGGCGCACATAGTGAAATTCAATGCGCGGGTGTATGCGCTCGATATGTTCCATGTGTGGGCCCAAATGGCAATCCATGTATCTCTGCGATCGCTGATCGTGCTCGGCGATTCCATAATCAACGTCATGAGCCGACGTCGCCAATGTGATACCAGACAGGTCTATTGCGAATTGGTGCGATTCGTGCAGTCGGTGACCGGATTCGCCGGCCGCCCTTCGTGCATCAGAGCATTGTCTCTGATTATGCCGGGTTCTTCGTCGCCGAAGGAATCCGAGCAAAGAATCGCCCTGCTTGCTCATGGCATTCCGCGGCCGAAGTTGAATTATGTTGTGCGCAATATCATGTTTGCCTCCGGTGCGGCAATGACGCTTGACCTTGCATGGCCGGAATATAAGGTCGCCGTGGAGTATGACGGCGACCAACATCGCACCGACAAAATGCAATGGCGCCGTGACCGGGAGAAGCGGGGCAAACTGGTGGGTCGCGGATGGTTGATTTTCACTGCTACTGCATCCAGTCTTGCGGACGATGATGCGCGAGCGGAATTCGCGTTTCATGTCGGCCGTGCACTGACTTTGCGTGGCGCGGACTTTGTCTTTCGACTGAAGGCTTTACCGATTGAAGCATTGGCTCCTTTGCCGCGGCACGTCGATTGGACTGCGCTGGAGTCGAAAGTTGAATAAGGAGTGCGCACTGCTGATCATGTGCACTGCCACGTAGTATTACAGCATGATCGCGCTGCATGGGTGGGCGTTCGTGCCATGCGAGTGCATATTTGAGTCTATTGCGCTGGCGTGGCACGGGCTTATGTCGGGATCGCCCTTTTTACTCCATAAATTGCGCCACGAGAGTGCAGCGCAGGGGGTTTGTGCGCTGTTGTGGCACGGGGTCTTGCCACGCCAGTGCAAAACAGTCCATATTACATTGGCGTGGCAGTGAGCTCGTTTGCCCGTCGATCACCGCTCGCGCAGCGGGGCGAGCTGGAAGACTTCGTCGGATTGGGCGGCGACCTCGGGGCTGTGCGTCACGATGATCACGCACTTGCCTTCCCGATGCGCCAGATCCTTGAAAATCGCCATGATGTCGTCCTGCGTGGCCAGATCGAGGTTGCCGGTGGGCTCGTCGGCCAGGATGATCTGCGGGTCGTAGCTCAGTGCGCGCGCAATCGCCACGCGCTGCTGCTCGCCGCCCGACAGATGCAGGATGCGTTCGTTGAGATATTCGGGCTGCAGTCGCACTTTGGCGATCAGTTCGGCGGCGATCTCCTTCTTCGGCTTGTCGAAGGCCTTGCCGGAGGCGTCCATCGACAGCATGATGTTCTCCGCCACGGTCAGGGCCGGCAGCAGATTGAAGCTCTGGAAGATCACACCGATGTCGTGGCTGCGGAAACGATAGCGATCGGATTTCGCCAGATCCTCGCCATTATGCAGCACACGTCCTTTGGTCGGGGTGGTGAGTCCCGAGAGCAGCGACAGCAGCGTGGTCTTGCCGGCGCCGGACGGTCCGGTGATCGCGATTACGCGGCCGGCGTGGAAGACGTAGTTCTTGTCGATGAGCACGCGCTTGCCGCCTTTGGTGTACGAGTAGGAGACGTGCTCCAGTTCCAGCGCGGCCGTGGTCGCGGAGTCTTGCGGCTTCTCATTGGCTGGAGTCGCGATGACGGTTGCGGTGGGGGATTCGGTAGTCATGATGATGTCCTTGAGGTGCTGGGATATGTGATTCGCCCACGGTGTAGGGATTCGCCCACGGTGTAGGGATGAAAAACGGCGGAATTCCGCCAATTCGAGTTTTCGGCTCCCTACATGGTGGGAAATTCCCTACACCGTGGGATAGGAAAGGGGCCGTATGCGGCGAGAAGGGATGCGTATGTGCGATGCGATGGCAGCGGAGCGGCGGCACGTGCACGTTGCATGCGCAGCCGCGGCACCGGCTACGAGCGGTCGGCGAGAATCTGCAGCGGTTCGTAGCGCATGACGAACACGATGCCGACCAGCGCGGAAATCAAAGTGAGTCCGAGTCCGATGAGGATCAGTTGACCCACCACCGCAAGATTCACCGTGGCGTTGATCTCGCTGACGTAATCGACTGCGCGATTCATGCCGAACGGTCCGCCGGACCGAGCATCGCGCGAATTGGCAGTACTGCCGGACGAAATGTTGCCATTGTCCGAAGTGGAATCGGAATCCGAGGAATCAGAGCCATTGCTCGCCCCGGTCGACGGCGAAGACCCCGCCGCCCCGCCAGGTCCGCCGCCCATGTCGGCCGCACGCCCGAATTGCTGCTGCTGGCTGGAGGCCTCGGACTCTTGCGCCGACACCTGCGAGGCGAGCAGCTGGTTCGACACCGGCACGGACGCCACTGCACCGCCGGCCACGCCCAGCGCGATGCCGCACATCGTGACAATGAGCAGCTCGATGACGAACTGCGCCGCCACCTTGGCTTTTTTCACGCCGATGGCGGTCAGCACGCCGACCTCATACTTGCGCTCGCGGATGTTGAACAGGTTGAGCACCACGAGCACCACCGCGCCCACCGCTAACACCACGATGAGCAGCGTCAGCGCGAACTTCGCCAGATTGTCGAGCGGCACAAGGCTGGATTCGTACTGCTCCACATCGGCGGATTGCACGGTGTATGTGTCGTCGAGTCCCGCGGCAGCGACATCGGAGGCGAAGGTCTCGTAGTCGTCGGCGCTGGAGAGCGCGTAGGTGTAATTGAGCTGGGTGGTCGTATTGTCGTTGTCGTCGTTCGCGGTGGTATCGGCATCAAGACCGAGCGATTGCAGTGTGGAGACCGACGTGTAGATGGCGTTGTCGGCGTCCTGCGAGGTGCCGCCCATCGGTCCCATCGCATTGGTGTTGCTGGAGGTGGAGTTCTCGTAGATGCCGCAGATGGTCAGCGTATAGGTCAGCGAGGTGTCGCTCGGGTTGGTGACGGTGATGGTGTCGCCCACCGAGAGATTGTTGAAGTCGGCCAGGGTCTTGGAGATGATGACCTTGCCGTTGTCCGACTCGTCGTAACCGAACACCGAGCCGGACGACATCGTGAACGAACCGTTTGCGGCGTTGGCGATGGCGGCGTCGGAGGAGAAGCCGGTCAGCGTGAAGTCTCCGGAGGTCATCATATTGCCTGGGCCGTCGCCGCGTCCGCCCATGTTCTGCCCGCCGTCAGGAGCCTGCATGCCCTGTCCGTTGCCGGCGTCCGCATCTGAGGAGCCAGTGGAATCCGAGGAATTCGCGGCGTTCGCGCTGCTGGACTCCACAGGCTGGAAGGAATCGGTGCCGGAGACCCCGGTGCTTTCGGAATAATAGGAGCTGACCGGCACGCTGGACGCCTTCTCATACTTCTGGTAATCCGCCAGAGTTAGGCTGCTGTCCTCCAGAGCGCTGCGCATCGAATCGAAGTCAGGCGCCGCGGTGTCGGAGGAGGAATCGCCTGACGAATCGGACGAACTCGCCTCACGCGCCTGCTCCATGAGTTTGCTGCGGTCCACGCTGATGGTGGCGGTCACCGACGTGTTCGCCAGCCCGGTTTCGCGCGCGTTGTCGGCGGCGCTCCGGATCGCGAGTCCGATGGTGGCCGCCGCGGCGATGATCGCCACGATCAGCACGATCAGAATATTGCGCCCCTTGTTCCGTATCACGGTTTTCCAGGCGTTGTTCAATACAAACATGTCGTGTCCTTGAGCTGATGCTGCATGTCGTACCTCAGCAATCCCGGCGGAAATCCCAAAACGCAATCGGCCGGGCATGATGGTATTCGGCAGATCATGGATCTGCGTTGCGCAGCATGTAATGGTGTGTTGTTTCGTGCGATTCCGCTCGGTCGGACGGACCTGATCCGTTCGCCGGCGCGGAACCTCTGCCCCCAACTATCGGCGGCGAGCATGATTGCCAGCTGCGCCAGGACTTACTGTTGCGCGCAAGGTCGATGATGCTGCCCTGTGACTTTGCTGGATGCTTCCTGAACTCGACTGCGCGGCTTCGTACGCATGCCGCAGCGATGCGATGCTCGCGTTTCGCCCGATGCTATGGAAGAATGAAACTGGAACACAGCAATCGCGCCGGCGGCTGCCGGTGCGGCGCACAGTGAGGAGCGTCGCAGACTGTCCTCACCGATGCCGCGATCGCGAGAAGGGCGGGGAAATCATGAATCCGGGTACTATTGTCGGCATTGTCGTCGTCATCCTGATCATCGCACTGATTGGTTGGGCGGTCAGCGCATACAACAATCTCGTCACACTGAAAAACCGCGTGAAGAACGGTTGGGCGCAGATCGACGTACAGCTGAAGCAGCGCGCGGATCTGATTCCCAACCTGGTGGAGACGGTGAAGGGATACGCGGGGCATGAGTCCGCGGTGCTCACCCAGGTGACCGCCGCCCGCGCCGGTGCCGTGGTGGCCGCCGGCGATCCGAATGCGACTGCCGCGCAGCGCGCCGATGCCGAGAACGCGCTCTCCCGTGCGCTGCTGAACCTGCAGGCCACCGCCGAGGCATACCCGCAATTGCAGGCCAACCAGAACTTCCTGGATCTGCAGGGGCAGCTCAAGGAACTTGAGAACAAGATCGCATACGCGCGCCAGTTCTACAACGATGTGGTGCTGAAGCTCAACACCGCCATCGAGACCGTGCCGACGAACATCATCGCCGGACTGTTCCATTTCGAGCAGGCGCAGTACTTCCAAACGGATGACGCTTCCCGGCAAGCGCCGCAGGTCAGGTTCTGATGCGCAAGCGGATGATTCGCGCCGCCATCGCCACTGTGCTTTTCACAGTGCTGATGGCGTTCATCTTCGGTTCGTTCGTATTGATTCCCGCGGGCACCAGCAGCCTCGCCGACCTGAGCTACCGCTCGCTCGACTATGACGTGAACGTCACCGGCGATGGCGATCTTGAGGTCACGCAGCACATCGATATGAAGCTGCGCAAGCGCGCCGACGGCGACGACAATGTCAAACCGTGGAAACAGCTGTACCAGCAGTACACTTTGCGCGCGGACAATCTCACCGACATCACGGACATCAGCGTCACCAACGTCACCACCGGAACCCGCTACGCCCAGCAGAGCGAGCCCAAGGTACCCAGCGACGTGCCGGATTCGGTATGGGACTCCGATTATGCCAATCACTGGTACATCGCCGACGTGGACGCGGGCGGCAACAATCCGCGGGCATACGTTCCGGGCGAGGACGGGCTGACGCCTGGCCAGGTGTCCGACTACAGCAAAACCGTGGAAATCGGATGGAATATCCCCGTCACCGAATCGGCGGACAGTCTGAAGTTCGATGTGCACTTCACCATGCACGATGTGGCGACCCAATGGGATGACATCGCCGCGTTCCAGTGGGAGCCGTTCGGCAAGTCGAATCAGGTGCCGATCGGCGTGGTCAGCGGCACCGTGCACTTCCCGGAAGGCATCACCAAGAACACGTCCTGGGGTTGGCTGCACACCGAACGCACGTCGGAAACCAGCCGTGCCGCGGACGGTGGCCTGACGTTCAAGGCATACAACATCAGGTCTGGCGATTATCTGGATGTGGTGGCCGCCTGGACCTCCGCTCCTACTACGAGCGGCATTGCGCGCACGTTGCCCGGCGATCATCTTGATGCGCTCAAGGCGGACGAGACAAGGCAGGAGCAGCAGTGGCGCGACAGACAGCACAATGCCGCCGTCGCAAGGCTCACGTTCTGGATCATCAGCGTCACACTCGGCATTGCCTTGGTGATTTGGGGCCTGTACGCCTCGATTATCAGCAACCGGAACGCCCAATACCACGGCCCGGTCGAATACTGGCGTGACAAGCCCGGCATCAGCCCCGCCTCGGCCGCCCGCCTCCTCGATGTGATGGAGCAGGGGCGTCGCTCCCGCAGCAACCGGCAGCTCACGGCCACGATGCTTGCGCTCGCCGTCAAGAAGGCCATTACGATCTATCCCGGTCCTGCGGAGATGTACCGTGGCATCGACATGAGCCGCGCCACGGCCCTGGGCGTAAGTCACATGATCGACCGTGGTGCGGTCAATCGTCAGCTGGTCAAAACCACCAGCACCATCGTGATCATGCCCGAGGCCATCGATCAGACGCCGAACAAGGCTCAGTTCGGTCTGAGCGACTCAGAGAACGCGCTGCTCAAGCTGCTTGTCGTGATCTCCAAGCGCGTGGGCAGTCCGGTGTTCGACTTCAATCAGATGAAGGCAGCATGCGAGGACTGGGAAGACGGGTATATCGAACTCGGCAAGTTTACCGGTGCCTGTGACATCGAATATACGATGCTCGACGTCTCCCGCGCCCGCGGCTGGCAGTGGATTCTCGCCGGCACTTTGGCGGCGGTCGATGGATTCGCCATCATGCTCGCCAACCTGATCATCGGGTATGCTGCGGTCGGCCTGATTCTTGGACTGCCGGTGTTCGCGATGGGTATCTTCTGCGCCACCTCAGGCTCGATGCAGGAGCTGACCAAGCGTGGACAGGGGTACGCCGGCCGCGTGCTGGGCCTGAAGCGGTATATGGAGGACTTCTCCGATTTCAGCGATCGTGGCGCCGCCGACCTCGCCCTGTGGGATTGGTATATGGTGTATGCCGCGGCGTTCGGCATCAGCGACCGCGTGGCCGCGGAATTCGCCAAGGCGTATCCGCAGGTCAACGACCCGCGTTGGCTTGACGACAACGCCTCCGATTCGGTGCTGTACTGGTCGTATCGTTCGCATATGTGGGATGAGCGCTATTATGGCGGCGGCTATGGTGCCGGTTCCGCTGGTTCTGCCGGCTTCGGTGCTGGTTCGTTGTTCGGCGGAAACTCGTACGCCCCCGATTTCTCCGATCTAGGCACGCAGCTGTCTTCCGGACTGGGTGACATCACCTCCACCATCCAAGCGGCCATGCCATCCTCCGATTCCGGCGGCGGGTCGAGTTTCGGCGGTTCCGGCGGCAGCTTCTCCGGCGGCGGCTTCGGCGGTTCCTCAGGCGGTTCCGGCGGCGGTTCCTTCGGCGGCCGCTGACCGTGATGCGCGGATACGGTGCTTTGCCGCGTTGCTGTGCTGCTGTGCTGCCGTATTGCAGAGGGCACATTGCGACGAAATCCAGACAAATGCCTAGTCTTGAAGACAAGAGGATAATCAATTCGATACACGAATCGCAAAGGAGCCATCATGGCACTGTTCCGTAACCTCGGTCCATTTTCCACCACCGCCATCGGCCACGGCGAGATGCCGCTGACCATCGAAAACAATCGCGGCCATGATGTCGGCATCGAAACCCTGCACGCCTCGCTCGACGCAGGCTGCCGCCACATCGACACAGCTTGGGCCTACTACACGCCCGGCGAGGAGGAGCAGACCGGTGAGAAGCTGGTCCGTGAGGCGCTGGCCACGTGGAAGGGACCGAAAAACGAGGTCACCGTGGCCACTAAGATCGGCCTGCGCCGCGTCTGGGGCGAGAACGGAGAGCCGCTGTGGCCCCGCGACGGCAAGCCGGAGCATCTCATCGAATACGGCAAGCAGTCCGCGCTGGCGCTCGGCGTCGACACCATCGATTTGCTGTATCTGCACCGTCATGATCCCGAAGTGCCGTACAACGAGTCCATCGAGGCTCTGAAGCAGCTGGTGGACGAGGGCGTGGCCCGTGTGGCCGGCGTATCCAACGCTTCGATCGAGCAGATCGACATCGCGCGTTCCATCCTCGGCGACAAGCTCGTGGCTGTGCAGAACCAGTACTCGCCGATTCATCTCGATACGCAGGACACGCTCGACTACTGCGCCAAGCTGGGACTGGCGTTCGTGTGCTGGAGCCCGCTCGGCGGCTACCGTCACCCCTACGACGAGTCCAAGTTCGACCCGTTCCGCGAGGTGGCCTCAGCCCACGGCGTGAGCTACCAGCGCGTGGTGCTGGCCTGGGAGCTCGCCAAGGGCGACCATATGTTCGTGATCCCCGGCGCCCACCGTCCGGAAACCATCCTCGACTCCCTCAAGGCCGACCAGCTCGAGCTCAGCCCGGAAGAACTCGCCAAGCTTGGCTGAGCATTATTGCCGACAACGTGCGAGCCAGCAGGCTGCGCGCGTAGCGCGTCCATACTTGCAGGACGGGCTGTCAGCGTAGCTGACTGAGGGAGAGACGCGAAACCGAAATTAATAACGAGGCAGATCACTAGATCGCAAAAGCTTTCGTTGAGCTGATGACAGTGAGAGCTTTTTACAACATACAGCGGTTTTTCCGGAAGGAGCGTCATGCGCAAGAAGCTGATTCTTGACCTTGACACCGGCATCGATGACGCCATGGCCATCGCATATGCCTTGGGAAGCGCCGACGAGGCGGACCTCATAGGTATCACCGCCACGTATGGCAATGTCGCGGTGCCGCTTGCCGCACGCAATGCGCTGGCCGTGCTCCACCTGTTCGGCCGCGACGACGTGCCGGTGTATCCGGGCGTGGACCATCCGATAGCGCCCGTCAATATTGTGCACAACATCGCAGACCCAGCTATAGTTGCCGCTGCCGCAGATGACGCCGTGCCGCCGATCGATCAGGCATATGCCGACTGGCGCGATGGCGGTAGGGGAGGCTGGCCGCGAGATGCAGTATGGGCTCCCAGCGCCGGTTCGGTGGCGGTTCATCATCCCAATGGCATCGGTGGCGCGGTGATTCCCGATTCGCCGAGGGAACCGGAGCCGAAAGGTTCCGCGGTCGGATTCATCGTCGATGCGATGCGTAAGTACGGGCCGGATTTGATCGTTATACCCACGGGCGCGATGACCACGATGGCCACCGTGTTCCGCAATGCGCCGGATGTGCGGGATTGCGGCGCGAACGTGACGTTCATGGGCGGGTCGCTGACGTTGCCCGGCAACGTCAGCCCCGCTGCCGAAGCGAACATCTCCCAAGATCCCGAGGCTGCCGATTACCTGTTCAAGTGCGGTGCTCGCACCACGATGATTGGCCTCGACGTGACCCACCAGACTGCGCTCACTCGTGAGAAGGCTCATCAATGGGCTGATCTCGGCACTCCGGCCGGCGACTTCCTCGTCACCATGACCGACTATTACATTGATTTCTATCTCAGGAATCAGCCGGAGATTCACGGCTGCGGACTGCACGACCCGCTGGCTGTCGCCGCAGCGCTCGACCCGAGCCTGGTGACGACGTTCGGCTTCAACCTTCAGGTGGACGTGGATGGGCCGTTCCGCGGGCGTACCATCGGCGATCGGTCGCGCCTTCAGGACCCCGACAAGCACACGCAGGTCGCCCTCGGCGTGGACGTGCCGGCATTCCTCGACCGGTTCATGGCCCGCGTCACCAACGCCGCAGCTGTATGCTGACCTGCCGCATATCTGCGGCATTCCGACGTAGATATGCGGCGGATAGTGGCAGGTCAACGCAGCGCCGTGTTCCCCTCTAGTGTGTTCCCGTCTGGCTGCTCACCGTACTACCTCACCAAACGTACACTGACTCCCGCTCAGCGTACGTTTACTGAGAAAAAGGGCGACTGTGGCTATGACCGCCGGCCCAGACGCCGGCTCAGTGCACGTCCGTTGCGATTTCGGCGGCGTCACGGGCCTGCATCCTGCCGACCAGATAACGGGCGGCGAACACCAGTCCGATGGCGGCCGCGGCCAGAATCGCGGAACCGATGTAACCGGCTACATAAGAACCGGTCGAGTCATAGAAGCTGGCGCTGATCTTCGGGCCGACGAACGCACCGATGCCATAGCCGATGAAGATCAGACCATAATTGCGATTGTAGAAGCGCGAGCCGAACACGTTCTTGACAATCGGCGCGAACACCACCAGAAGGCCTCCGAACGAGAAGCCCACCAGGCAGATGCACAGGATGAAGTACGGCAGCGTGTGCGCCATCGTGAGCATCACCATCGACAGACCGTTCAGCACCAGCACCAATACCAGCGAATTCCAGCCTTTGAGTCGGTCGTAGATGAAGCCGAAGCCGATGCGTCCGCACATGTTGGCCAGCGTCATGATGCTCACGCACAAGGCGGCGGTCATGGCAGTCTGGCCGATCTGCTTCTGCGCGATGGGGGAGGTGGCGCTGACCATCATCGTGCCGGCGGCATTGGCGAAGATGAACATGAGCAGCATCACCCAGAACACCGGAGTCTTCACCATCTGCGGAATGTTGTAGTTCTTGGTATTGAGATCCTTGGCCTGCTCCTTGCTGGGCGTCCATCCTTCCGGAGTCCATCCTTCCGGGCAGGGCACGATCATCCATGCCACCGCGCCTACACCGATCAGGAAGATCACTGCCAGAATCTTGCAGGCGGATTGCGCGCCATAGGTGTCGATAAGCCACTGGGCGATCGGCGACATGATGAACGGGCCACAGGAAGCGCCGGCCTGCACCAGACCGGAAATCGAGCCGGCCTTGTCTGGGAACCACTTCAGCGCGGTGGGCAGGCAGGCCGGATAGATGGTGCCGGCGCCGGCGCCGGCAAGGATGCCGTAGAACAGGTACAGCTGCGGAATCGAGGAGGCGAAGCCGGTGAGGAACCAGCCGGCTGCGAAGAACACCAGACCGATGTAGATGGCCACGCGCGGCTGGAGCTTTTCGGCCAGTAGTCCGCCGAGGAAGCCCACTGCGCAGTACACGAACATGTAGATGGTGTAGGCCATGGAGAAGTCCGAGCTGCTCCAGTCGAACTGGGTGGTCAGGGGCAGCGCGAACAGGCTGAAGAACGCGGTGGCCGAGGTGAACAGGCTTTGGATCCAGACGCCGGCGAACACGCGCCAGCGGGTTGCTTTGGTGATGGTCATGGTCGAAGAATCCTTGTGAACGACAATTATGAAACAACGATGATGAAACGACAATCGTGCTGGTGATTCGGGAATGGCTTGCCTTGGGAAGGTCGTTCCCGATGATTCGATTTCGCCTCAATCGGGAACGAAATCGATGCGGAACCAGACACGTGCCGTTGCTGGGGCAGTCGAAGCCTGGCCGAGTCGGATTTCGTGCCGTACAGCTTGCTGCCTGCCGGCCTACTGCTGGAGGGTGCCGAGGTCGAGGCCCAGATCGCGTCCGCTGAACTTGCCGGCTGCCCGACTGGTGCCGAGCCAGTACACCATGTCCGAAATATCCTCCACATCGAGGAACGGAACAGAGTCATACATCTCCTGCCAGGTCTGATAATGGTTGCCGGTCAGGTCGTTGATGAACTGCACATAGCTGTCGGTCTCACACATCGGTGTCTTGACTTTGGTGGGGCAGACGGTGTTCACCACGATGCCGGTACCTTTGAGCTCCTGCGCGAGCGTCTTGGTCAGGCCGCGCACGCCCCACTTGGCCATGCAGTAGGTAGCGAGCTGCGGGGTGCCGTACATGCCAGATGTAGATGCGATGTTGATGATGCGGCCGAAGCCCTGCTTGCGCATGTAAAGCGCGGCGTATTTGTCGGTGCGCCAAGTGCCGATCAGGTCGACATCGATGACCTTCTGCACCTGGGCGTCGGTGAGCTCCCAGGTGTAGCCGAAATTGATGACGCCGGCGTTGGCCACCACCACGTCGATTCGGCCGAACGTATCCCACGCCTGCGTGAACAGGGCGGACATGTCCTCATCCTTGGTAATGTCGCACTTGATTGCCAGTGCCTTGGCACCGGTGGTTTCGATTTCCTGTACGGTGGCGCGGAATGCGTCGCTTTCGGGGTCCTGCATGTCCGCGAGTACTACGTCGAAGCCGTTCTGCGCGAATTTCAGGGCGTGTGCCTTGCCTTGTCCCATGGCGCCTCCGGTAATCAGCGCGACTTTGCGTTCTGCCATGGCTGTTCCTCCTTGATGTTCTCAGCGGGGCGCGGGTGATCGTCGGCCGGCATAGGCAACCGGCGTGATTAGGGCCGCATTGCCCATGCATTCGGTTGTGCTGTGCTGTGTCGTCGATCGGAATCCGGTCTTCTCTGATCGGACAACGATAGTTGACGGAATGACAACTTAGTGGCTACGTAGTGCAAACGCAAATCTGTGCGCGTTGGTGTCCATATCAGCGTGCATTGCACGCGTCCATTGCGGGTGCCTGTCTCCGGCGTTATCTCAGTAAACGTACACTGACTCCCGCTCAGCGTACGTTTACTGAGATGGGCATGAATAATCCCCGGGCGAACGTACGCTCGGGGATTATTCATGCTGAGGTGTGCCGTGGCTTACAGGCCCGGAATCAGGCCTCCGGGCGGGTCGAGCGTGAGGTACTGCTCCTCCAGATCGATGTCGGGAACCAGTTCCTCCACGAACGGTACGAGCGCGGTCTTCTCGACCACGTCCTCGCCCTTGGAGTTCTGCCCGGTGACCACGGGCTCGGCCAGACGAATCTTCAGCAGGGACTGGGCGGGGGAGTCAATCACATCCACCACGGTGCCCACCACCTGACCGACCGGCAGATTCAGCCCGTTGCCGTCAGCCAGTCGTGCCTCAAGACCGATGAGATCCTTCGGATACCATTCATCCGCCTCGAGCATTTCGTCCGGGTCATCGGCTTCGCCGTAGAGTTCCACGCCGTTCAAGGCCTCGGCCGCAGTACGGTCATCGACGCCCTCGAACTTGATGATCCACCGGTCGCCCGCGGTGCGGGAGCGCTCCACGACGTATTCGGTTTCGCCATCGTCGTCCTGCTCATAGAGAACGGAATCCGGCTCGAATCGCCACTCGGGGTCGTCGGTGAAAATGCGCACGTTGACTTCGCCCTTCAGGCCCTGTGCGCGTCCGATACGAGCGACCCTCAGCAACTCGAGCTGCTGAGGGTCGTCGTGCATGTCGTACTCTGCCATGCTGTGAAATATCCTTATCGCTTATCGGCGGACGTCCATGATGTCGACGCGCACCTTGTGATCGGACAATGCCTGGATCACCGTGCGAATCGCGTTGGCGGTACGGCCACCACGACCGATCACTCGGCCGATGTCTTCCGGGTTCACACGCACACGAAGCAGTTCGCCGCGCGCATTCTCATAGGACTTGACAGAAACATCGTCGGGAAAATCAACGATGTTCTTGATGAGATGTTCCACAGCCTGTGCGAGCATTGCCAGCCTTCCTCGAAATCTCAGGCTTCGGCCGGAGCTTCTTCAGCGGCATCCTCGGCCGGGGCTTCCTCGGCGGCGGCAGCGGCCTCAGCCTCTGCCTTGGCCTTAGCTTCGGCTTCGGACTTGGCGGCCTTCAGCTTCTGGGCCTCGTTCTCGACGGCTTCGACGCGAGCTTCGGCATCCGGGCCGGCTTCAACGGTCTTGAGGGTGCCTTCGGCACCTTCGAGGCCCTTGAACTTCTGCCAGTCGCCGGTGATCTTCAGCAGGTGGGCAACGGGCTCGGACGGCTGAGCGCCGACGCCGAGCCAGTACTGAGCACGGTCAGACTTGATCTGGATGGTCGAGGGCTGGGTGTTCGGGTTGTAGATACCGATCTCTTCGATAACCTTGCCGTCACGCTTCTTGCGGGAATCAACGACCACCACGCGGTAGAAGGCGTAGAACTTCTTGCCCTGTCGCTTCAGACGAATCTTGGTTGCCAAAATGGCTCTCCTTGTAAATACTAGGTTTGTGGTTTCTCAGTGTGCTGTGTGGGGCACGGCTCGCCGGAACCCACGTGTCCTCACGGCACGGGGTGTAGAGGGCGCCACGCGCGCGTGAATAACTGGGTTATTATAGCCCCATGCCCAGGACGTGAGACACGCGTTGGACTATCGCGCTAGCACTCACGCAGCGCGAGCGTCGCGGTGAGCGCCAGATGGTCGGTGTCCGGTATTTCGAATGACTGCACTCCGGACGGATTCAATCCGGGTGTGAACAGGATATGGTCCAATTCGATGCGCGGCCAGGGAATCCATCGGGGGAATGTCAGCGTCGGCCCGGCGGCCTGTGTCAGGCTCGCGTCCTTGAATCCGGATTTGAGCAGCGCGCGGAAGCTGGGGTGGTCGGTGCTGGAGTTGAGGTCGCCCAGAACCACGGCGATATTGTGATCGCCGATGACTGAGGCGCGCGCGATGGCTCCGAGTCCCAGAATGCCCGCCGACCAGTCCGCACAGCCGCGCATCGGCGACTTCGGATGAGCCGAGCAGAAGGTCACCGTGCGCTCGGGCTGTGTGCTTGCGGTATCTGTTTGGTCTGCGACTGTGTCGTTTGCTTGGACGGTTTTACTGGACTGTGCGTTTTCGCCGGCCAGCCTGAGTGTGATGGCCGGTACGTCGGCGGCGGGGATGTCCACCACACTCGGCACGGCCGCGGCCGGTTCATAGCGGGAAAGGATGATGTTGTAGCCGCCGTTGTCCGTGTCTTGGGGATTGCCGGATTGGCGGTAGGGCAGCAGTTCGCCGATGCCTGCTTTGTCCAGTCGGGCGACGAGTGCGTCGGTGACCTCCTGCAGCGCGAGCACGGCGATGCGGCGCTCGCGAACCGCAGTGACAATGGCGTCGGCGTTCGCCCGCCCGTATCGGCAGTTCAGCGTCATGACTGCGAACTGCGGCGGAAGTGTTTCATACGATGTTTCACGCCATGTTTCACGCAGTGTTTCACGCTTTTTGCCGGCGGTGAGGCCGGTACCCCAGTAGCTGATGCGCTGGGAGCTGGTCATCAGGGCCGCGACCATGAGCAAGCACATCGCGCCCCATTCGTGCTGCCATACCGCCACGCCGGCGAGCACAATCAACGGCACCCAGAGAAACGGCGTCAGCGCGATCATGTACGGCAATGGCATGCGCGCTTCAAGCCCTGCGGGCAGTGCGGAGAGGCCGAGCCACAGCCATGCGAGAATGATAACCACAGCGAAAAACGTAGTCGTCATGGACAAACTCCTTAAGCACTGAAATACAGAAGTACAAAAAGCGGCTCTCCCCGGAAGGAGAGCCGCATCGTATTGCTGCCGATGATCGGCGGCTATCAGCGACCGAACAGTCCGCCGAGGCCACCGCCGAGGTTCGGCGGCAATTCCGCGCCGTCGTTTCCGGCGTTGCCCATCATCTGCTCAAGCCCTGCGGGCAGGGCCGGATTCTGCGGCTTCTTGGCGAACGCCGAGCCGCCGGTGGCGTTGCCGCCCTTGCCGGCGAGCTTGTCGCGCAATGCCTTTTCCTCGGCCTCGCGCTTCATCGGATTGCCGGACCTGCCGCCCTTCTTCTTGTTCTTGCCCTTCTTCTTGCCGCCACCCATCGACGGGCCGCCGAAGCCGGGGATGCCGCCGCCCATGCCGCCACGGTTCGACATGCGCTTCATCATCTTCGCGGCCTGCTCGAAACGCTGCAGCAGAGCGTTCACCTGCGAGACAGTCACACCGGAGCCGTAGGCGATGCGGGCGCGACGGGAGCCGTTGATGATCGAGGGATCGCGACGCTCTGCCGGAGTCATCGAACGGATGATGGCCTCGGTGCGGTCGATCTCCCTTTCATCGAACTGCTCCAGCTCCTTGCGATGCTGGGCCATACCCGGAATCATGCCGAGCAGCGACTTCATCGAACCGAGCTTGCGCACCTGCTGCAGCTGGTCGAGGAAGTCATCGAGTCCGAACGAGCCTTCCGAAATCTTGGCGGCGGCCTTGCGTGCCTCCTCCTCGTCGAACTGCTTCTGTGCCTGCTCGATGAGGGTCATGATATCGCCCATATCGAGGATGCGCGATGCCATACGATCCGGGTGGAAGACCTCGAAGTCCTTCAGACCTTCGCCGGTGGAGGCGAACAGGATCGGCTTGCCGGTCACACTTGCCACCGAAAGCGCGGCACCGCCACGGGCATCGCCATCCAGCTTGGAAAGCACCACGCCGGTGAAGTCCACGCCTTCGTCGAAGGCCTTGGCGGTCTTGACCGCATCCTGGCCGATCATCGCGTCGATGACGAACAGGATCTCGTTGGGCTGCACGGCGTCGCGGATGTCGCGGGCCTGCTTCATCAGCTCCTCGTCCACGCCCAGACGGCCTGCGGTATCGATGATCACCGTGTCATACAGCTTCTGCTTGGCGAAGGCGATGGAGTCGCGTGCCACCTTCACCGGATCGCCGGAAGTCTGACCGGGTGCGGCTACCGCTTCGCCGCCATCGGACTGCACGCCCTTCTCTGGCGCATATACCGGTACGCCGGCGCGCTCGCCGACCACCTGCAGCTGCGTCACGGCGTTCGGGCGCTGCAGATCGGCCGCCACCAGCAGCGGCGTGTGGCCGGAGTCCTTCAACCAATAGCCCAGCTTGCCTGCCAGCGTGGTCTTACCGGCACCCTGGAGGCCGGCGAGCATGATGATCGTCGGCGGGTTCTTGGCGAAGTTCAGCGGACGATCCACGCCCTGACCGAGCACATCGGTCAGCTCCTCGTCCACGATCTTCACCACCTGCTGCGCGGGGTTCAGCGCTTCGGACACCTCGGTGCCCAGCGCACGCTCGCGCACCTTGCCGGTGAAGGAGCGCACCACGTCGAGCGCCACATCGGCGTCGAGCAGTGCGCGGCGGATCTCGCGGATCGTGCCGTCGATATCCGCTTCGGAAAGCTTGCCTTTGCTCTTCAGATGCTTGAACGCATTCGAGAGCCTGTCAGTTAACGATGAAAAAGCTGCCATAATGGGCAACAGTCTAGCCGCCACGCGGGAAATTGCGGCACTCTCCGCTGCGCGGCCGATTCTGCCGTCGGACGGACGGGCGGGCGGCAACGATTCTGCCGCCCGTCGCCATCCGTCAGCCGGCTGACTATTCGGCCTGCAACGATTCTGCCATCGGTCCGCCGACTGGCCGAGCGGCAACGATTCTGCCATCGTGTCAGGGCGAGTGGCGTCATTCCGCCAACCCGGCTCAGCCGTCGGCAGAATCGTTGTCCTCCAGTAGCAACGATTTTGCCAATGTTGTTGCTGGATGCCCGTCATTGCGTCAGTGCCTTCCGGATTATGGCAGAATCGTTGCGATTCCTCCCTGCTGATACTATGGAATGGCAATTAATCCAGTGGTTTTGGAATGCTTACGCCGTTTGAAAATCCTTGGACACCACCTATACGCAGACTGCCGTGCGCCCTCGCGAATCGAGTCGCGAACGGATTCCCGGAGAATCCCGCCAGCCGACCAGTGAAGTAGCGGGCCAACGCAGACATGCCGTGCAATATGGAAGGCCCACCGATGCCCCAATACAAGACAATAGAACGCAAAGCCCTGATCGTCGGCAACGTCGTCAATCTGATTCAGGTCGCGGCCGGCATGGCCGTGTTCTTCATGACCGGACTCAAGGCGCTGTTCCTTGATTTCTCATTCACCGCGATATCCGTGCTCTCCGGACTGGTGGCGGTGTATCTCTCCTCGCGGACCGTCCGCACCACCGAACGATTCCCCAACGGCATGTTCGCGCTGGAACCCATCTACGCGATCTGCAAGGCCATCTTCACCATGTCGTTGCTGCTGTATTCGCTGATCGACGTGTGCCAGGTGGCTTACGACTACTTCGTATTCGGCGATGGCGAACGCATCGCGACCGGGCCGGTGGTGATCTATGAGATCGCGATGGTGCTCATGTGCTTCGGTCTCTACCTGTACTATCGCCGTGAAAACCGTGCCATCCGCAATGCCAGCACCATGCTCACCGCCGAGTGCAAAAGCACGCTGGTGGACGGCGCGATGTCGTTCGGCATCGGCATGGTGGCGCTGTTCCTGATGGTGCTGCCGACTGGCGGTCCACTTGATTTCCTGCACTACACCGGCGATTTCTTCATCACCGTGGCGCTGGTGGCCCTGACTTTCAAGGAGCCGTTCGGTGTGCTCAAGGATGCGTTTGTGGAGTTGGTGGGCGGCGTGCATGACGATGACGAGACCAACGCGTTCGTGGAGGCCGCGGCGCAGCAGCACCTACCGTCCAACACTGAGTATGAGCAGACGCTGATCTTCAAAACCGGCATGAACTACACGGTGGACGTGTATCTGGCCGGCACCGGCGAAACCATCGACGTGGCCGAGCTCGTGGAACGCAAGCGCTCGCTGGAGGCGGCGCTCAAACAGCGCCTGCACATCGTCGATGTGGATTTTGTATTCGACTGATTTCGTATTCGATTGACGCCAGTTGGCGAGCAGTGCAGTCGGCGAGCAGTGCCACTTCAGCGCAGAACCGGCGATGTTGCGCTGGCGTGCCACTTCGAGAACATGCGTGAACCCCTGTTTTCGCCGTAAAATGCGCCACGCCAGCGCGCAGTGGGGTTGAAATGCGCTGGCGTGGCGCAAGTGCATGCCACGCCAGCGCACAATAAGCGCTATTGCACCAGCGTGGCACTGCATACTAACGTAGACGGTATTACTTCAGACTCCAGGTGGAACCTTGCGGGCCGTCTTCGATGGCGATGCCGGCCGCGCCAAGCGCGTCGCGGATCGCATCGGCCTTGGCGAAGTCGCGGGTCTTGCGCGCTTCCTGCCGGGCCTTGAGCTGCTCGAAAATAAGCGCTTCCAGTGCGGAATGCTCGGGAGAGTCAGATGCGGAGTCACCAGCACCTCCTGCGGCGCCAGCGGAAACCCACGGCTCGGCTAGCGGGTCAAGCCCCAAGGTATCCAGCATGGCTCGTACGGCAACCAGAGCCTCACGCACTTCGGCCTTGGCCGTCTCGGAATCTACGCGGTCGGCTAGCTTGGACAGCAGCGTATTGCCGGAACGGATGGCGGTGAAGATTGCGGCGGTCGCGCCGGAGACGTTGATGTCGTCGTTCATCGCGGCCAAGAAGTTGGCCGGCAGCTCGTCTGCGGGCACTGCTGTGATTTCCTCGTACGAAGGCTGCTCTCCCAACACCACGCCGGCGCGCTCGATGAAGTTCGATACGCGGTCATACGCGGCCTGCGCCTCGACCAGCGCCTGATCAGACCATTCGAGCATCGAACGGTATTGCACGGAACCCAGGGCATAACGCACCACCCAGGCGGAATGCTCGGCCAGTACAGATGGTACGGACAGCCCGGTGCCCAGGGACTTCGACATCTTCTCGCCCTTGGCGGTCACCCATGCGGAGTGCATCCACCGTGCGGCGGAGGGGTATCCGGCGGCGCGCGTCTGCGCCATTTCGTTTTCGTGGTGCGGGAATCGCAGATCGAGGCCGCCGCCGTGGATGTCGAAACCGTCGCCCAGATAGCGATGGGACATGGCGGAGCATTCGATGTGCCATCCCGGACGTCCGACACCGAACGGCGTGGACCAGCGGGCGTCTTCGGGATCAGTATCCTTCGGGGCCTTCCACAGGGCGAAGTCACGCGGGTCATGCTTGTCGGGGGAGGCATCGGCCGGGTCGACCGGATTGTATTTGTCGGCTCCGGTGGCGTCCACGGACGGGCCCATGCGGTCGGCGACGGCTGCGGCCTCATCCACCTCGGCGGTCTGCTTCTGGTGGGTCAACTCGCCGTAGTGCGGCCACGACGCCACGTCGAAGTACACGTTGCCGGTGGGCTTGCCGTTCTCGTCCAGCACCACGTAGCCGTGACCGTTGTCGATGATGCGTTGAATCAGGTCGATCATATCCGACATGTGGCCGGTGGCACGAGGCTCTACGGTGGGCGGCAGCACACCCAGCGTGTTGTACGCCTGCGTGAACTCGCGCTCGTAATAATACGCACGGGCCCACCAACGCTGGCCGGCTGCGGCGGCCTTGTCAAGAATCTTGTCGTCGATATCGGTCACATTGCGGACGAACGTGACCTGATAGCCGAGCTTGAGGAACCAGCGGCGAATGACATCGAACGCCACGGCCGCGCGGATGTGGCCGATATGCGGCGAAGACTGCACGGTCGCGCCGCAAACGTAGATGCCCACCTTGCCGGGTTTGAGTGGCACGAAATGACTGACCTGATGCGAGGCTGTGTCGTACAAGCTCAGCGCTTCGGCGGCTTTGGCCACGTGTACGGGCGTCAGGCTGGAAGGCATGACGGAATTGCTGAAATCCTGCGGTTCTTGGCTGTTTCCCATAGCCCTCAAGCGTAGGAAACCAGCCAGACATGAAGCGGGGCGCGGAGTGCGTGGGGTGCAGAGTGCGGGGTGCAGAGTGCAGAGTGCAACGTGCGGAGTGCGAGGCGTGGGGTGCAGAGTGCAGAGTGCAACGTGCGGAGTGCGAGGCGTGGGGTGCAGAGTGCAGAGTGCAACGTGCGGAGTGCGAGGCGTGGGGTGCAGAGTGCAGAGTGCGATGTGCGAGGCGCGAGGCATGGGGTGCGAGGTAAACGTACTGGGTGTGCGGGGTGCAACGTGCGGGGTGCAACGTGCGGGGTGCAGTGCGCGGGGCGCGGAATACAAGGTAAACGTACTGGGACGGGGCCCAGTGCGCGGGGTGGAATGGGGAAAGGGAACATCGGTGGCCCGCGACTGTCCTCGATGGCCGCGACGGCCGGGGGAGCCGCGCGGCGTCCGCTCCGACATCGCGGCATGCAATCGGCTGCCGCGCCACGACTACGTAACATGCACGGTCGTACCTCATGCCACAATAGGTGGCATGGTCACACCAAAAGTGCTCATTATGCAACATGTTCCGTGGGAACGCCCCGGACGTATTCTGTCCAACCTTGAGGATCTTGGTATCCAGGCGGTGACTGTGAACATCGCCAAACAGAAGAAGCCCGACCTCCCCGATTTCAAGGAACTCGCCGGCGTGGTGATCATGGGCGGCCCGATGGGGGCATTGGATTACGACAACTACCCAGGCTTGAAGGCCGAGGCCAAGCTGGCGAAGGCGGCGGTGTCCGTGGGCAAGCCGGTGCTGGGCGTGTGTTTGGGACATCAGATCATCGCCACGGCTCTGGGCGCGCAGTTGCGCAAGGGCGATGCGCCTGAAATCGGCTTCGCCCCGATCAAGCGCATGGAGAAACACGACTATTTCTCCATGTGGGACAAGCAGATGAATGTGCTGCATTGGCATAACGACGTGGTGGGGCTGCCTGAAGGAGCTGATTTGCTCGCCCGGTCGACCGGCACCAAGGTGCAGGCGTTCCGCTTCGGGTCGGCGTTGGGACTTCAATTCCATCTTGAGGTATGCGGTTCGTTGCTGGACGAATGGCTTGAGGAGCCGAGCATGGTCAAGGATCTGAAGGCCGCCGGCGGCTCGAAGACCCAGCTGCGCGAACAGTTCGCGCAATACGATCCGCTGTTGCTGCCACTGGCCGAGCAGGTCTTCTCCGGGTTCGCCGCCCGCTGCAACGCCTACGCGCAGACGTTAGGCGCCGCGCAGGCGTAATAAGTGCGCCCAATAGGCGCTAGCTATCCCCATCATGTAGGGATTCCCCCATCGTGTAGGGAACAGGAATGGCCATTTTCCGCCATTTGCAGGTAATGAGGGGATTCCGGCTCCCTACACGGTGGGAAATTCCCTACATGGTGGGCGGTCGGTGGGTGGTGGGAAGCGTGGTGATGGCGTCGGTGCCGTTAACGTCAACGCCGCGCCACCGCTACCGCAACTGTGTGCCTGCGGCTGGGTAAGCATGACGCTACATTGGTGAATCATGCCGACTTACGATATTGGATTGGAACACGTTTCGCTCGCCTTCGCCACCAAGACCATCTTCACCGATGTGACGCAGGGTGTGTTCGAGGGCGATCGCATCGGCATCGTAGGCCGCAACGGCGATGGCAAATCCACACTGCTTCATCTGTTCCGCGGCACGCAGGAGCCGGATTCCGGCCGCGTGACCAAGCGTGGCGGTCTTACCTTCGGCATGCTCGACCAGCGTGACCCTCTTGATGACGATGCCACCATCCGCGAAGCGGCGCTTGAGGGGCGCGCGGATTACGAATGGGCGTCCGACAACACCTCCCGCGAAATCGTCGAGGCGCTGCTCGGCGGCATGAGCCTGGACGCGAAGATCGGTTCGCTCTCCGGTGGCCAGCGCCGCCGCGCCGATCTCGCACGCCTGCTGCTCAAGGATTGGGACATCCTCGCGCTCGACGAGCCCACCAACCATCTGGACGTGGTCACCATCCATTGGCTGGCCGAGCATCTGAAGAACCGTTGGTCGCGGGGCCAGGGCGCGCTGCTGCTCGTCACCCACGACCGATGGTTCCTGGACGAGGTCTGCGAATCGATGTGGGAGGTTCACGATGGCGTGATCGAGCCGTTCGAAGGCGGCTACTCCGCATACATGCTGCAGCGTGTCGAGCGTGACCGTCAGGCAGACGTGCGCGAGACGAAGCGACGCAATCTGGCCCGCAAGGAGCTCGCATGGCTGTCCCGTGGCGCCCGCGCCCGCTCCACCAAGCAGAAGTTCCATGTCAAGGCCGCTCGCGAGCTTATCGCCGACGTGCCGCCGATGCGCAATACCTTGGAATTGAAGCAGATGGCCACCTCCCGGCTCGGCAAGCAGGTGGTGGATCTCATCGATGTGACCCAGATCTTCGAACATGTGCAGGGGCAGGTGTCGGCAGCCGACGCAATCGACCCGGATGCGATGGCGCTCGCCGACTCCGCCTCGCGGGTGGACGTGGTCAATGCCATGTACGCCGAGCCGCAGCTGCACGGCTCGGTCGAAGTGGCGGTCACCGATATGACCGATCCTCGTCTGGTGGACGCCGGTGTGCCCGAGGCTGTGGCCGCCGCCGAGGAGGCGCGCAGGAAAGCCGAAACCGAAGGCGCAGGCAATCCGCAGCTGTCCGATGATCGCGAGGTCCGCCGCATGAACACCGGCGGCGAAACCATCGGCGTGGACGACCAGACGGCTGCCGATGCGGAAGGTTCCACGTCCGCGGCCCGCAAGGTCACCGTGTCCGGCCGCGAGATTCTCGACGATGTGACCTGGCTGATTGGTCCGGGCGACCGTTTCGGCATCGTCGGCGCCAACGGTGCTGGCAAATCCACGCTGCTGAAGCTCATCGACGGTACGCTCACCCCGACCGCGGGCCATGTGAACATCGGCAAGACCGTGAAGTTCGCCGTACTCTCGCAGCGACTTGACGAGCTGGAGAAGCTCGGCAAATACAAGATCAAGGAAGTGCTGTCCCGCTATAAGCCGAGCTACATCGTGGACGGCAAGGAAGTCACGCCGGGGCAGCTGATGGAGCGTCTGGGCTTCGAGTCCGCCCAGCTGATGACGCCTATCGCCGACCTGTCCGGCGGTCAGAAGCGCCGCATGCAGCTGCTGCTGATCCTCCTCGACGAGCCGAATGTGCTCATCATGGATGAGCCCGGCAACGACTTGGACACCGATATGCTCGCGGTGATGGAGGACCTGCTCGACACCTGGCCGGGCACGTTGATCGTCGTCTCCCACGACCGGTACCTGCTTGAGCGTGTCACCGATCAGCAGTTCGCGCTGATCGGCGGCAAGGTGCGTCATCTGCCTGGTGGCGTGCAGGATTACCTCGACATGGTCGAGGACATCAAGAACGGCAAGGGATTGCCTGCGGACAATCCCGGATTCGCCGGAACGGGTGGCAGTTCGTCCAAGCGGGGAGCCAAAGGTGCCGCCGCCTCCGCTCAGGGAGGCTCGGGTTCCGGCATCCAGACTTCGAACGACGGCAAGGCCGACGGCGACGCCGGGGAATCCGCCGCTGAGGCGAAGCTCACCGGTAAGGCGTTCCATGAGGCGTCGAAGCGCGTGAAGGCCATCGAACGCAAGCTGGCGAAGCTGGAGGGCCAGAAGGCCGATCTCGAGCAGCAGATGGCCGCCCACGACCCGGCCGACTATGAAGGCCTCAACAAGCTCAACGGGCAGCTGACCGCCATCAACGCCGAGTCCGATGATCTCACCGCCGAGTGGATGGAGCTGTCGGAGCAACTTGAGTAGTGGCAGTTGGAGTAGTGGCAGTTGGAGTAGCGGAAGCAACTGCAACGCTCACTGGGCCTCGCCGTAAGTTCGTTGATTAATTCACTACCCCTCAGTCCCGCTTCGCAGGCCAGCTCCCCTGACAAGGGGAGCCTCCAATTTCTTCAACGAATTAATGACGCGGGATACTAGGCCTCGGTACGTTTGCTGCCGGGGCCACCGCGTGGTGGATGGCCTCATGCACGCTGACTATGCGCACTCCCATGGATTGATCAATTCCACGTCGGTGCCTTCGAAGTCCTTGATGTTGCGCGTAGCCACGGCGGCTCCCCAGGAACAGGCAGTCGCCGCGATCATGGCGTCTTGAATACTAGTAGGTTTGCCCCTGTGCTCGCGTTCGACAAGGATACGGGCATAATCTGAGGCTGCCTCGGTATCAAATGCAAACGTCCTGTCCTCTAATGTCATAAGCGCCAGCTTGACGGTTGCATCTGTGTATTTCTGTCGTTTACCTTCAGGCATACGGCGTATTCCGGCCAGCAACTCGGCAACGGTGATAGTGGTGGTCGCCAAGTTGCTGGCATCTTGGTTCCTCAGCCAATTGGCAACGTGCTCGTCTGGTTGCTTCTTGACAATTTCACTGATGACGTTGGTGTCCAGAATGATCACGGATTATTCCTCTTCAAAAGATACTGGTGGTCGGGAATCAGCGGGATCTCGCTTGGGTAGCAGGAGCTCACCTTCGTCGAGTCCTTCAAAATCCATGCTTTTCATGAATTCGCGGATTTCATCATAGAAATTGGTCTTTCGCGTGATTTCACGCGACACCGTGCCGGCCAACCATTCTTCGAGAATGGACCGTACCTGAGATTCCATGGAGCGGTTGTTCTTTTCAGCCACTTCCTTGAGCTGTTGAATTTGTTCGTCGGGTATCTTTCGGATAGTCAGTGTTGCCATGTCGCACCTCCTCGTTGCTTTCATAATGCTAGCATGACGTGCTGTCATTATGAAAGCAACGATTGAGGTTGTGTCGGCGGAATGATGTCGCCAAGAACAACGAAGGGGGAATGCACTATAAGTGCATTCCCCCTTCGTTGTTATGTGAGGCAATCAGCGTCCGGTGACTTCGGAGCCGACAACCTTCTCGGCCAGCGCACGCGGGCCGCGGGTCACGGCCACCGCGCCGGAGCGCACCAGCTCGATGACGCCGTAATGCTCCAGCAGGCCGAGCAGCGCGTCGATCTTGCCCTCGGCACCGGTGGCTTCGATGGTCAGCGACTCAGGGTTCACATCCACCACGCGCACGCGGAACAGACGCACGATCTCCAGCACGTCGGAACGGTTGGACTCGTCGGCGGCCACCTTGATGAGCACCAACTCGCGTTCCACGGTGGAATTCGGGTCAAGCTCCACGATCTTGAGCACATGCAGCAGCTTGTTGAGCTGCTTGATGATCTGCTCCAGCGGCACCGCCTCCACGTCGGCAGTCACGGTGACGCGGGAAATGTCGGGACGCTCGGTGGGGGAGACGGACAGCGAGTTGATGTTGAACGCACGGCGCGCGAACAGGCCTGCGATACGGGCCAGCACGCCAGGACGGTTCTCCACCAGCACGGACAGCGTATGACGCTCGGAACCGGGCTGCGATGCAGGATACATAGCCATCGTCAATCTTCTCCCCTCAGTGCTCGTTCACCGCGGAATCAATGGAATCAGCGGACCCAGCAGAATCAGCGGAATCCACCGCTCCTGTTCCCGGGGCCGGCGTGCCGCCGATCAGCGGCTTGATGCCGGGCTTATACGTCACTTCATCATTCGATGCGCCAGCGGCGACCATCGGCCAGACCATCGCATCCTTCCAGACGCGGAAGTCGACAAGCACCGGACGGTCGTTAATCTCGTTGGCCTTCTTGATCGCCTCGATGGCCTCTTCTTCAGTGAACGCGCGGATGCCGACGCAACCGTATGCCTCGGCCAGCTTGATGAAGTCCGGCACCTCCAGCGGCGCATTGCCGTCAGCCAGCGCGGTCTCGCCGTCCACGCCGTGCGCCTCGCCGTCCTTGAGGTTGGTCTGCGAATAGTGGTGCTGGTAGAACAGCGTCTGCCACTGACGCACCATGCCGTACACGGAATTGTTGAGGATGGCGATCTTGACCGGGGCATGGTCAAGGAACGCGGCGGCCAGTTCCTCCGAAGTCATCTGGAAGGAGCCATCGCCATCAATCAGCCACACCGGCTTCTTTCCGTCGAATTCGCGCGCGGAACCCACGGAAGCACCGATTGCGGCCGGCAGGCCATAGCCCATCGTGCCGAGGCCGCCGGAAGACAGCCAGGAGTGCGGATTCTTGAAATCGATGAACTGGGATGCCCACATCTGATGCTGTCCCACACCGGTGACCCAGATTGTGGACGGGTCGGCCAGATCGGACAGCTTCTTGATCACCCATTGCGGGGCCAGCGAACCGTCGGTCGGTTCATCCCACGTCATCGGGTACGCGTTGCGCCAGCCGTCGATCGCCTGCCACCACGGAGCCAGATTCGGCTTGCCGACAATGGCCTGCGTACGCTCGATCTCCGGAATCAGATCGTCCAACACCGTGGCCACGTCGCCCACGATCGGCACGTCTGGCTGACGGTTCTTGCCGATCTCGGCCGGGTCGATGTCGATATGGATCACACGGGCGGTGGGCGCGAAAGCGTCCAGCTTGCCGGTCACGCGGTCGTCGAAGCGGGCGCCGATAGCCACCAGCAGATCGGCGCGCTGAACGGCACCGGTGGCGGCGATCGTGCCGTGCATGCCCAGCATGCCCAGGTTCTTCGGATCACTGTCCGGAATGATGCCGCGTGCGGGCAGAGTGGTCACCACAGGGGCGCCGGTCAGATCGGCCAGCCGCTTGACCTGGGCGCCGGCGTTGGAGCGGGCGGCGCCACCGCCCACATAGAGCACCGGGCGGTAGGACTTGGAGAACAGTTTCGCGGCGTCGGACAGCACGCGGCCGTGCGCCTTGGTTGTGGGATTGTATCCGGGCAGAATCATGCGCTGCGGCCAGGAGTAGTACATCTCACCGGTCTGCGCGGTCTTGGTCAAGTCCACGACCACGGGGCCGGGGCGGCCGGTGCTGGCGATGTGATACGCCTCGGTGAGCACGCGCGGGATATCCTGAGCGCGGGTCACCAGGAAGGAGTGCTTGGACACCGGGTAGGTGATGCCCACGATATCCGCCTCCTGGAAGGCGTCCGTACCGATGGCCTGTACGCCCACCTGACCGGTGATGACCACCATCGGCACCGAATCCATGTTTGCGTCCGCGATGGCGGTGACCACGTTCGTGGCACCCGGGCCGGACGTCACGATGCACACGCCCACCTTGCCGGTGGCCAGCGCATAGCCTTCGGCGGCATGGCCGGCGGCCTGCTCGTGGCGCATCAGCACGAAGCGGAACTTCGTGTCATCGTTGATCTGATGGTAGACCGGCAGGATAGCGCCGCCGGGGATGCCGAAGACGTCGGTGACGCCCAGGTCCTCCAGCGAGCGCACCAGCGCTTGGGCGCCGGTCATCTTCTCGCCGTCTACGATGGTCTGCTTGTCTACGGCCGCAGTGGTTTTGGGCACACCGCTGAAGGCCTGCAAAGGCGTGGGTAAAGCCATGATTCCTCTCACCTCATCATGTATCGCGCTGCGCCATCCGGCTGCTAGTGTTGCCGGGGCGGCGCGCATACCATTCCGTCCGCTGCTCTGGGCTTGTGGCTCGGCATGCGGCTCGCTGCTCATGTTGTGGTATCAGTCTATTCACAAAGCAGACAGCGCACCTAGTCGGTTTGCTATTTCGTCCGCTTCTTGGGCTTCTTGGCATTCTTGGCCTGCAATGCGGCTTCCAGCGCCTTCCATCCGGCTTCGGCGGCGGCCAGCTGCGCCTTGCGTTTGCTGCTGCCCTTGCCGATGCCGATGATCCGGTCGCTGTCGCCCAGGCTCACGCGCGCGGTGAAGACCTGCGCATATTCCGGGCCGGTGACCTCCATGTGGTAGACCGGCTCGTCCTTGCCCATGTCGTGCGCCTTGACGGTGAGCGACGTCTTCCAATCGAGCGCCGGCCCTTCGGTGGCCACTTCGGCGAGCGTGTCGTCAATTAGGTGATGCACCACCTTGCGCGCTTCGTCGATGCCGTGCTCCAGGAAAGTGGCGCCGATCAGCGATTCCACGATGTCGCACAGGATGGAGCTCTTCTCCGCTCCGCCCTGCTCCGCCTCGCCGTGTCCGAGCAGGATGTACGGGCTCACCTTGAGCTTGGTGCGGGCGATGGCGCTCAGCGCCTCTTCCGAAACGGCCTTGGCTCGCATCTTGGCGAGCTGCCCCTCGGTCATGTCCGGATGGAGGGTGAACAGGGTTTCGGTGGAGATGAGCTCAAGCACCGCGTCGCCGAGGAACTCGAGGCGTTCGTAGTTGAGCGCGCCCGGATGCTCGTGGGAGAAGGAGCGGTGGGTGAGCGCTTGCACCAGCAGATCGGGGCTGATGGTGGTGCCGAGCGCCTGGAGCAGCTCGCTCGCCGGTGTGGCGTCTGTGTTGGTTCGGCTGACGCGCACTGTGCGGTCGGTGCGCTGCTCGTCGTATTGTCCGGCTGATGATTCAGTCATGATGATTGATGATCCTTCGCAATGCGGTGATGATGGATGGCTGATGCAGGTCGGTCGTGGGCTGCCGAGGATTGCCGGGTGACGGCGTCGCCGAAAGGCCACGACTTGCCTGTGCGTTGGTGTGTGCTCGTGTTGATGTGTTCTTCGGGCGTGCTCTTAGGGAAGCGTCTCTTAGGGTAACGTCTCTCCGGGCAACGCCCGATATGCGAAGGCCCCGCCACCCGTCGATGGCAGGGCCTTCATCATGCCGTTGTCGTTACGCTCACTTGGTGTGGGCGGAACGGATGGCGGCGCGGTAGGTGCGGCCGCGGTAGTTACCGCAGCTCGGGCAGGCCATGTGCGGCAGGGCCGGAGCGCCACAGTTCGGGCAGCTCACGGTCTGGGCAGCGGTAGCCTTCCAGTTCGCGCGACGCGAATGCGTGTTGGCGCGAGAGGTCTTGTACTTAGGCAGTGCCATTTGAGTATCCTCTATTTCGTTCGAACAATTGAGCTTAAGCGTCCGTTATCTTAACGCATGGCTCGTACAAACGCGAGACACGCAACTTCTGCGGGCTCCGACATGCCCTCTCGGACGCTCCTGTCACTTGCCTTGTTCGGCTTCAAGCTGCGCTTTGAGCGCCTCCAGACCGGCGAAGCGGATGTCTGCGACGTCGTGATGATGGTCCGGCTCCTCGTTCAGGTCCGCGCCGCACTGGGAGCACAGGCCTTTGCAATCCGGCTTGCACAGCGGCTGCAGCGGCAGCGATTCCACCAGCGTGTCGCGGATCAGCGCCTCGATGTCCGCGAATGCGCCGTTCTCCAGCAGCGGATAGGTGTCTTCGGACTCGTCCTCGCCCGCGATGATCTCCACTTCCTCGCCCTTGCCGCCGCGCACGGTGTCATGCGCCGCGGACTCGTACGGGAAGAACACGGTGACGTCGACCGGCCAATCCTTGTCGATAGGCTTCAGGCACCGCGTGCATTCGCTGACGAACGGCGCCACGAGGCGACCCGTGAAGATTAGTCCGTCCACGATTGAATCGAACTGTCCGCGCACGTGCACCGGCGTGCCTTCCTTGATGCCGACGATGTCGTCGCCGATGCCGCTCGGGGCCGGGAAATCGGCGTCGATTGTTTTGGACTGACCCGCGCGTGATGCGATCTGCGCCACCGGAATCGCCCAGGGGGAATGCTCTACTCGTGCCATAATCTGGTCTTTCTGCCTTGTTTTTTGATGCTATTGATGCTGTGCGCTCGCCATGCGCCGCGCCTTGGTCGCGCGCGGCCCGAGCGCGGGTTACTGTGCCTCAGGATAATCGTTCAGCGTGATGTTCGGCATGTCCTCGGCCGCGGCCTGCTGCCGTTCGTGCAGCACGTTCAGCCCCGCCTGAACGTCGTGGTTGAGCTTGGTGAGCTGCTGGGACAGGCCTTCCATCACCGTGATGCAGTACTGGTCCGCGCCTTGGGTGAGATGGTCGGACTTGTTCTGCGCCTGCTCGAGAATCATGCGGGCCTTCTGTCGCGCCAGCTCCGTCACGTTCTCCTGACCGGCGAGGAACTGCGCCTGCTCGTTGGCGTCTTTGATCATGTCGGCGGCCCGGCTTTGCGCCGATGCCACCACCGCGTTGGCCTGAGATTGCGCGGATTCCAGACGACGCTCGGCCTCGCGCATCAAAGCGGACGCGCGCTCCAGCTGCACCGGCAGCAGTTTCTTCAACTCATCGAGCTGCGCGGTGAATTCATCGCGGTCCACGCGCACCATGCCGGGGGTGAAGATGCTGGTCTTGGCTTCGGCGAGCATGGCGTCCAATTCATCGATCACGTCATACACGGTGGTGAATTCCGCGCGGCTTTTCTCGGTCGCCGGATCGGATTCCGCGTTCTCGCGCAGATCGGGAAGCGCGTCCATGTTGAATCCTCGAGGCCTGCCTCCGTTGGCGTTCGCAGTGCTCGCGGCGTTCGAGGAGTTCGGCTGCGACGCCGGGGCCGCCGGGGTTGCCGTTTCGGGATGGTCGGTGTGCGGCGCGCGCGAATCTGCCGAAGGCATGACCGTCGAGGCTTCCTCGGTGGATGCCAGCACGAAATCGGGGGCGTGGGGAGCGCCATTGTCCGCAGTGTTATTGCCGGATGCCGCAGCGGCTGTACCTGTTGCATCGGTCGCTGCAGCTGCGTGTCCCAGCGCGTTGACCGGCACGGCGGGCGGTTCGCTGGCCGCGCTCGTATTGCCGGCTGCGGCACCGGCGCCAAAGCCCTGATTCGGCTCCGGCTTGGTCAGATCGATGTATCCCGTAGGGTGGTCGTCGCTCATCATCAGTCCTTCTTCTGGCTTTCCTTCGTCAGTGCTTTCTGGCTTTCCTTCGTCAGTGTCTTCCGGCTTTCCTGCGTCAAGGCGTCGGCGAGCAGGGGAACGACGCAATCGGGCACCATGCCGGTCACATCTCCACCATGGCGAGCCACGTCCTTGACAATGGAGCTGGATATATGTTCAAGAATCGGGTCGGCCGGCAGGAACAACGTCTCCACTCCGGCGAGCTTGCGGTTGACCAAGGCCATGCCGAGCTCGGCCTCGTAGTCGCCGTTCTGGCGCAGTCCCTTGACGATGACGGTCGCGCCGACCTTCTTGCAATAGTCGGTGATCAATCCTTCCGTGGAGGATACGACCACGTTCGTGCAGCCGGCCTCAGCCAAGGCGCGCCGGATCACGTCGACTCTGATGGCTTCGGAAAACATCGGTGTTTTCGCGGCGTTGACGGCCACCACCACGTGCACCTCGTCGAAGAACCGCGCCGAGCGCTCGATTACATCCAAGTGGCCGGCGGTTACGGGGTCGAACGAGCCGGGGCATACTGCGATAGTCATGACTTCTAGACTACATCGTCTGACGTATGCGGACACCTCGCGATTACGCGCTACGGGTTTCCGCAGGGAACAAAGGGAATCTATGATGGAAGCCGGTCGAATCTTGCATCGTACAACAGTAAGGAAGTGCATCATGGCTTTTGCCGGTATGTTCGTTGATGACGCCGAACCATTGCGCAATCCCGATCAAAGCGCCGGAACTTCGGTATTGGAGCGCCCGCAGGTCGAGGAATCACCGGTGCGTGACGATGGCGGCGACGCCGATCGATTCGCGCATTACGTCTCCCGCGACCGCATCGCGGAATCCCGCGCCACCGGACGTCCGGTCGTGGCGCTGTGCGGCAAGGTCTGGGTGCCCAAGCATGACCCGTCCAAGTATCCGGTCTGCCCCGATTGCAAGCGCATCTATGACGAGATGATGGGCTGAGGCGTGAAGCGGACAACCCGGTGGGTTGTCCGTAGTCTCGGCCTGAGCTGAGGCGGTAGCCGGGCGAGGGTGTGTTGGGTCTCCGCGTTGCGGAGTCCATTCTTGCGGATTGAGGCGTGAAGCGGACAACCCGGTGGGTTGTCCGTAGTCTCGGCCTGAGCTGAGGCGGTAGCCGAGTGAGGATGATAATTGCCACGGTGAAAGAGTCAATCGTTTGACGCCGATACCGTGGCAATTATTCGTGTCCCTGAATGACGATTTCGTTGTTTTTCACGTATCGGGACAAGCCTACTGTGCGGCGTCGCGCGGTCGTCGGTGATCTCGATGTCCAAAATGGCGGAATTCCGCGGTTTTGCAGATTGTCGCGATTGTCCCGGTAGATAATGTCAATCGTTTGACCGACGTTGTGGGCCAAATCGACTGTCCCGGAACCGGAAAAACCGCCGAATCGCGCTAGCGGGACAGAAAACTGTGTCCCGCTAGCGCAACCATGCGGTTATTTGCGCTAGCGGGACAATTATCTATGGGGCATCGCCGAAATGGAGGGCTCGCGTTCCGGCGTGCGCTCACATTCGTACTTGCGTGCGCGTTCGCACGTTCATGCGTGCATTTCGCGCGCCGCCACGCCCGTCGCACGCCATGTGCGGCGCGCGCTCGCGCTGCTCGACGCCGCGTCCGGGGTCGCGAACGAGGAGAACGCGCGCCGGCGCGGGGTGCGCGTGAACACGGTGCGCGCGCACCAGTTCCGGGATCAGACCCCCATCGCCGGCCGGCTCCACATCGCCCCTGTCTATACGCTCGAACAGGGAATCCAACGAACCCGACGAAACAAGACCATCCACCAGCTCACGGGCGGAACCCACGGCAACGGCACCATCGCCGCACCCTACTTCATCATGCGAGGTCACCATCATAATATCCTTTCACCCGGCAACCCCATACACAAACAATTAGACACCCTCAGAGGAACGGCACGACCACGCTGTTTGCCGACACCACGTTCCCACGATCGACCTCGACAACATACAATAGACCATCATCAAGGAGCACACCATGACTTCTGTCTATGACTTCACCGTCACCACCATCAACGGCGGCAAACAATCGCTCGGCGATTACCGGGGCGAGGTGCTGCTGGTGGTGAACACCGCCACACGGTGCGGTTTCACGCCTCAGCTTGAAGGACTGGAGTCGCTGCAACGCGCCTATCACGATCAGGGCTTCGAAGTGCTGGGCTTCCCCTGCAACCAGTTCGCCAACCAGGCTCCCGAGTCCGACGAGGAAATCGGCAACTTCTGTCGGCTATCGTACGGCGTGGACTTCCCCACGTTCGCCAAAATCGATGTGAACGGCAAGGATGCCGACCCGCTGTTCGTCTGGCTCAAGCAGCAGAAGGGAGGCGCATTGGGAAACGCCATCAAGTGGAATTTCACCAAGTTCCTCATTGACCGTAACGGTCAGGTCGTGGCCCGCTATGCGCCGACCACCAAGCCGGAAAGCCTCGAAAACGACATCAAAACATTGCTGTCGGAACTCACGTCACTATACGCTACAAAAATAGTTAATTAATTAACTAATACATCTTAGTTTCAACGACCAAGAATCATTCCGTACTTATCTGCGGATTGCCGATCCAAACCGTCTTACTCTTGTTGCATGGAGTTTTTAGCGTTATTCGGTGTGGCGGCGCTTGTCAGTGCCATCGGCTTCCGCAGGTTCGTATGGTTCATCTCATTGGGATACGGCTTCTCCGTCGCGGCCATCGGTTTGGTGCTGACGGTGATGTCGTTGGACGCGCGTGCTCTGGTCCCACTGGCGCTGTCGGTGCTGCTCGTCGTGTACGGCTGCCGTCTCGGCGGGTATCTCATGGTACGTGAACGCCGCAGCGCCGCCTACCGCGAGACGATGCGCAACGAAATCAAGGACGGGTCGGGCACCCCGTTGCCGGTGAAGGCCGTGGTGTGGCTGTCGTGCGCGCTGCTCTACGCCTGCGAGACGTCACCAATCCTGTTCCGTCTGACCAACCATGCGCCCGTGGACGCCGCAGCCGTGGCCGGCATCATCGTCATGGGGGCGGGCATCGTGTTGGAGTCGGTCGCCGACCATACGAAGAACCGGTACAAGCAGGCGCATCCGCACCGGTTCTGCGATGTGGGCGTGTTCCGTCTGGTACGTTGTCCGAACTATCTGGGCGAGGTGCTGACCTGGACCGGCGTGTATGTCTCAGGCCTCACCGCCATGCAGGGTACATGGCAGTGGCTTGCGGCTACGGCCGGATGGCTGTGCATCGTGTGGATCATGTTCGGCGGCGCCCGCAGGCTGGAGATCCGTCAGAACAAAAACTATGGCGACGACCCCGAGTACCAGGAGTACGCGTCCCGGACGCCGATCCTCATCCCGTTCATCCCCCTGTACTCGGTCGCCAAGTACCGTTGGCTTGTCGGCTGAGCGGCGTCATCGAGGAAAGGGGCTGCATCTCATGATGGTGTCGATTCGCGCTTACGATGCCATGGACGGGCGGGAGCGGGACATCAGAACGCTGGTGTTCGTACGGGAGAGCGCATGGAGGCCTGAATTCGACGAATGGGACGAGCCTGGCGCCTCCACCCACCTGCTCGCGCTCGACGACGCCGGCGAGCCGGTCGGGACATGCCGGTTCTACCTGGATGCCGCCGTCGTACCGCACCGATACGTCATCGCGCGTCTCGCGGTACTCGCCAAGCAGCGCGGCCACGGTATCGGATCCGCGCTGCTGGACGAGGCCGAATCCCGGATAGCGGCTCTCGACGGGGAGAGCGCGTGGGTGCACGCCGAATTCGACTACTACCCGTTCTACGAATGGCACGGCTATATGCTGTCCGACGACGTGTATGACAACGGCCGACACGGATGGCTGAGCAAGCAGCTTCGGCGTAGACCGAACGGGACTGAGACACACCGCAGGCTACCAACAGAAACAATTAAATAATTAATTATCGCATCATCGCTGCGCTCAATCCGCCTCTTGAAGGCCGGTACGACCTATGTTCGTATGGGGGAGGCTCGGCATTCATCGCATTTGCGGCGGGCTTTTCCAGCAAACGGCAATAATTATTTAATTAATTATTTGGGCTTTCTCTTCCGCGACCGCGAAGCACTTATGCCGATCAATCCTCCGCTATCCACATCGTTTTCGTCTTGGAACTTCATACCATGGCCTGTTCTACACTGTGATCATGCAGAATGAGAGAGATGGCGAAGAAACAGCAGGCACTCCTGCCGTGCAGACAAAGCGCCACCAATGGCTGGTTCCCGTTATTGCGGCTGGTGTCGCTGTGGTCCTTGTGGCTGCTGGTGTCGGTGGATGGCATGTGTGGACGGTCCGTGAGCTTGCCGCCGCCAAGTCGGCGTGCGCGACTGCGGCGGATCATACGCGGGAGGCGATGAACGCGTACAACCTGCTGCTCAACGGTGCCGCCGCCGAGGCGTCGAAGACGGTGAAGGATCAGGTGAAGGACGCGAAGACACTGGACACGCTGTCCAAGGCGTTGAAAGAGGAAGCTCCCGTTTACGCGGGGTGCACGGCCGACGACAAGAACGGTCTGACGGACGCCGCCAAGACACTGGACGAACAGACGGCCTGGTATAGGACGCATGAGGAGAGCCTGTCGGAGACGGTGAAGGCGGTCAATGAGTCCAAGGCCGCGAAGACCCTGGACACGGCGCGCGCGAACCTGAAGGCGAAACTGGAGGAGGCGTCCAAGCTGCTCGCGGATTCGGACGACAAGGTGGCCGACAATGCGGTGCGTGACGTGTTGTCGAAGGCCATCGACGCCGGAAACAAGCTGAAGGACGGGAATGATCCGTCGAAGCTGGATGCGGCGCGCGCGACGTTGGAGGATGCTGTCGTCAAGGTCAACGACAGCGTGAAGGCCAAGCAGGATGCGGATGCGAAGGCCGCAGCCGAGGCGCAAGCCGCCGACGAGGCCGCTGCGGCGGCGCAGACGCCGTCTTCCTCGTATGCGGGCGACGGATACCAGGGCTACGGATACGGCAGCAACAATGGGTATAACGGTGGCGGCACAAGCTCAGGCGGCGGACAGCAGTCCACCGGGCCCAGCCTTCAGTACACGCCTTCCGGCAACCCATACACCGACAACGGTGACGGCACCATCACCTGGTGCGAGATCGGAGACACCAGTGGCAAACCCGGCACCATAGTTCCCTGTAGCTGATTCATGCACGCCTTTCTTTCCTCATGTCCCCCGATTCCCGTCAAGGATCGGGGGACGCCTCATTCCGCCACTCCTCCAGCACCATGCCGGACGCATACGTTGTCCGTCACGCGTTGACGAGCTGGTGCGCCCGCTGGTAGGAGACGCCCAGCATGATGCCGATATCCCGCAGGGTCACGCCCATACCATGCAGGGTTTTGGCTGCGAGCCGGCTTTCGGAAGCGGCCTTGCGGGCTGATTCCTCCGACACCATGCGTTGCCGTTTCGACTCAAGCACATGCGATTCCACCGTTTCGGGCAGTCTGACGTGCACGTCAAGGTTGATGGACCCCGGAGCCTCGTCGGTCATGATGCTGATCAGGTCACGCGCCATCACGTCCACCATCCACGCGTCTTCGTCTCTGGTGACGTTCACTTCGTAGGTTTTCATTTCCGCCGCCCATAGATGATGGTTCAGTCGGCGATCAGCTTGTGCACCGCCATACGATTCAAAC